>CAJXRJ010000941.1 GCA_913058555.1 uncultured bacterium | reverse complement strand
ATCATGCCTAGTCTCGTGGGCTCGGAGATGTGTATAAGAGACAGGGTTCATCGTCGGAGTCGAACAAGACAAGGCCTTGAGCATCAAACGGTAATGCGTAGTCAACGGAAATAGCGTATCCAACGCCCTGACACTCCTCAATACGCTCCTTCGATACCTGCTCCAGCGTCGGCGCATCGGGCTCGTCATTATCCGGGCCCTCCACATCCCCCAGAACAAGGAGACTCCGAGTCGCGATCGAAAACTCGGCTCCCTCGAAAACCTGTGTACTCGACGGCCTATGGAAATCCAGATTAGCCAAGCGAAAATCCAGGGGAACCTGACGGTTGTCGGCGTTCGAGACAACCGGGCCCCGTGGTCCGTCCGCGTAGAGCGCTGCGATCACCATGTTTGAAGGGATTACCGCCGCCGTCGTCGGAGTATGAGCAAGAAGACCGAACCGCGGAGTACAACCAATCGCCAGGCTAGTTCTGAAAACAAGGGCGACCAGAATCATCGCGGCACTGGCAGTGCGCCGATCGAAGAAATCACACCAAACGTCGCTACCGGTGAGTCTCAAGGTAGTTGTCGCCTCTCTTCGATCATTTCATGCAGCCTCCGAGGTCACCTTC
Organism: uncultured bacterium; assembly: GCA_913058555.1. GTDB lineage: Bacteria > Planctomycetota > UBA1135 > UBA1135 > Saltatorellus. Next base: position 1,776 of record CAJXRJ010000941.1, on the reverse strand, counting down.
CCGCGGCTCCTCGTCTCGGGCCGCGCCCGCACGCAGACGCGGGCTGGTCGGTCCCAGTTTCGCGTTGCACGTGATCCCCACCGTTGTGGGTTCCTCGCCTTGGCGGCCTCGTAGACCTTCTTGCGGTGGGCGAGGATCTCGATATCGCGATCCTCGTGCCGGTCGATGGGGCGCACGAATCGGATGCCGCTGTGAAGGTGGTCGAAGTTGTACCAGCGGACGAAGTCGGCGACCCACGTGCGCGCCGAGGGCAGGCCCTTGAAGCGCGTCTCGGGATAGGTGGGCCGGTACTTCAGCGTGCGGAACAGCGCCTCGGAGAACGGGTTGTCGTCGCACACGCGTGGTCGGGTGAAGGACGCGGCGATCCCGAGACGCTGAAGCGTCGCGAGCATCGTCGCTGCTTTCATCGGACCGCCGTTGTCGGCGTGCAATGTCAGGGAGGCGAGCGCGATGCCTTCCTCGCGAGCACAACGCTCCAGGAGTTGCGACGCCAGGTCTCCGCCCTCGCGTTCGTGGACCTCCCAGCCGACGATCTTCCGCGACCAGATGTCCACCACCATGTAGAGGTAGAGGAACGCGCCAGCATGGGGCCCACGCAGGTACGTGATATCCCAGCTCCAGATCTGGTTGCGCCGTGTCGCGACGCGCGCCACCGGCTCCCGTCGTTCGGGCTCCTTCGATCGACCGCGGTGCTGGAGCTGCTTCTCCTCCTGAAGGACGCGATACATCGTGGCCTCCGAGCACACGTACTCGCCGCGATCCGCCAGCGTGGGGACGATCTCGTTCGGCGTACGGTCCCGAAACTCCTTCGAGTTGGCGATCTCGAGGACGCGTGATCGCTCCGTCGTCGTCAGCTTGTTCGGTGGCTCGCTCCGAGGGCCGGCGCGCAGGTCGTCGCCGCCTCCCTGAGCCTTCCAGCGTTGGACCGTGCGCTCCTGAAGCTCGAGGACCTCGCACGCCGCGGACGACCGAGCGCCGTTCCTGGTGGCTTCGTCGAAAGTAGATGTGCGGACGATTCCGCCGCTTCATGTCCGCCGCGCCCTTCCCAGGTCAGGAGTCTGACTTGCGCGATCCGGCTTGTCGATCCTCGAGCGCGATTGTTGCCGACCACGTCTGATGATGGGTTCGTCACCGGGTAAGCTGCGGGGCGAAGCCCCGTCAGTCTTCAGCGTGCTGTTCGGCAGCCTAAGCTTTCGGCCCAGGCATGTGGACCGACTCAACCACCAGTTCGCCTCGTTTCCTGGCCTCGGTTATGTCGACGTCGCCCTGTCGGGCGACTGCTGCCTCGTGGGAAGTACGAAGCGGTGAGTCGTGGTCGTAGAGCGCCAGTATTTCATACCCGGGTCCCGCGCCTGGTGGAGGCTTCGTCGTGAGGAGTTCCTTCGCGAAGTCTCCACGAAATCGGAGGCGAGCTTCCTTCTCGCCGGGCTCGATCGCGAAGTTTTCTGTGTTGGGTCGACCCGACACGGAATCGCACACCACAATCTTGTTGTAATCCCGTGCAACGAAGACGTAGTACTTGCTATTGATCCGCAGAATATCTTCAAGAAGTTCACTGCCTTTGCCCGCTGCCCAAGAGTCGATATCGAAATCGAGTGCAGGCGGAAGGACTCGAATGTCTTGATTGGGGGTGGCACTTCCGAGGACTAGGACGTCGTCGCGAATTGCCGCCGTTACAGCTCTCAACGATGGTGCGTCGGGCATGTTGCGCCGCGTCTTCCCCTTGCGCTTCCTCTTGCGGGTCGTTGCGGCAATTTCCTGGGCACGGTACAGGAT
>CAJXRJ010000940.1 GCA_913058555.1 uncultured bacterium | reverse complement strand
ATGCCTAGTCTCGTGGGCTCGGAGATGTGTATAAGAGACAGCCCGGGAACCGATCCCCCCCTCCATGGCCACGATCAAAGCCAAACGCGGACTCGACATTCCGATCCACGGAGCGCCGGCGTCCCACACCATCGTCGACCAACTCGACGTCAAGCGTGTCGCCCTCCTCCCCCAGGAGCACTGGGGCGCCAAAGTGCGGATGCTCGTCCAAGAGGGCGACGCCGTGCGCGTCGGAACGCCGCTCTTCGCGGATCGGCGGGACGAGAGCGTCGTCTTCGTCTCCCCCGCCGCCGGCAAGGTCGCAGCCGTTAACCGCGGCCTGCGCCGTGTGGTGCAGTCCATTGTGGTCGACGCCGACAACTTCAAGGACGCGGAGCCCTTCGAGCCGGTGGACATCAAGTCCGCCTCGAGGGAGGACATCGTCGGGACGCTGGCCGGCTCCGGCCTCTGGCCCGCCCTGCGCCGCCGCCCCTACGACCGCGTCGCGATCTCCACGGAAGAGCCCGCGGGCATCATCGTTCAAGCCTATGACTCGAATCCCCTCGCGCCCGATCTCGCGGAGATCGTCAAGGGCCGCGATGAGGACATCGACGCAGGCCTCGACGCCCTGAACAAGCTCACGGACGGCATGGTCCATATCTGCGTCAAGAAGGACCAGAGCTGGGGCAAGTTCGTGGAGGACGGCATTCAGGTCCACCACTTCCATGGCCCACACCCCTCGGGGACGCCGGGCTTCTTCATTCACAAGCTCTGCCCCGCCGGCGCGAACCGACCGGTGTGGCACATTGGCATCCAGGACGTGGCGGACATCGGCCGGCTCCTGACGAAAGGCCAGCGCCCCACAGACCGTGTCGTGGCCCTCACTGGCCCCATGGCCAAGGAGCCCAAGGTCCTCCGGACCCGCATCGGCGCCGAGATGGGACGCCTCACGGACGGTGAATCCACCGCCCGCGTCACGCGCGTCGTCAACGGCTCGCCACTCTGGGGCAACAAGGCCTCCGCCGAGGACAACACCGCGTTCCTTGGGCGCTACAACAACCAGGTCACTCTCCTCGAGGATGACGTCAAGCGCGACCTCATCGGCTGGGCCCTGCCCGTCAGCGGTCGCTACACCCAGACGAACACCGTCTGGGACAAGTTCTTCCGCAAGACCTTCAAGTACGACACCGACACGAACGGCAGCCTTCGGGCCATCGTTCCCATGGGTCACTACGAATCCGTCATGCCTATGGACGTGCTGGCCACCCAGCTCATCAAGGCATTGGCATCCCACGATCTTGAGTCCGCTGAGAAACTCGGTGTGCTCGAACTTGCGGAAGAGGACCTCGCGCTCTGCCAGGTCGTCGACCCGTCCAAAATCCCCCTCACGGACTTGCTCCGAGACATGCTGACCACCATCGAGAAGGAAGGCTGACTTGAAGTTCCTGCGCAACACCCTCGACAAGGTCGAACCACTCTTCGAGAAGGGGGGCAAGCTCGAGAAGCTGTACCCCGTCTACGAAGCCACGGACACCTTCCTCTATACGCCCGGACACAAGACGGAGACTGGCCCCCACGTGCGGGACGGCATCGACTTGAAGCGCATGATGATCATGGTCGTCATCGCGCTCATTCCGTGCACGCTCTTCGGCATGTGGAACATCGGGTTCCAGCACTACCGCGCTGTGACGCCGGGTGGCTGGGCCGCGTCCCCCATGGACGCCCCGTTCTTCGAAGCGCTGCTTTACGGCGCCCTGAAGTTCCTTCCGATCTACGCCGTCACCATCGCGGTGGGCGGCACGATTGAGGCGATCTTCTCGATCATTCGAAAGCACGAGATCAACGAGGGCTTCCTCGTGACCTCACTGCTCTTCCCGCTCACCCTGCCGCCGGACATCCCGCTCTGGCAGGTTGGCGTGGGCATCGCCTTCGGCGTGATCATCGGCAAGGAGGTCTTCGGCGGCACCGGGATGAACATCCTGAACCCGGCCCTGACGGCGCGGATCTTCCTCTACTTCGCCTATGCCGTGGACATCTCGGGTGACCGCGTATGGATCTCCGGTAGCGGCGCAGAAGCAGGAACCGCAGGGGCCTGGGTGGACGGTGCGACCGGCGCCACGCCCCTCGGCTGGTTCTACGCCAACGGCAACGACATGGCTGGGATGGCAGAAGCATCCAGCCTCAATATCACGTGGATGGACGCCTTCATGGGCTGGATCCCCGGCTCCATCGGCGAGACATCCACGGTGGCCTGCCTCATTGGCGCTGCGATCCTCATCTTCAGCAAGGTCGGCTCCTGGCGCGTCATGCTCGGCTGCTTGCTCGGCATGGTGGGCTTCACGCTGCTCCTGAACTTCTTCTCGGGACCTGTCTCTTATACACATCTCCGAGCCCACGAGACTAGGCATGATCTCG
>CAJXRJ010000939.1 GCA_913058555.1 uncultured bacterium | reverse complement strand
TATGCGAGTGCTCGAGCAAAACGCCGGCCGGCGTTTTGCTCGAGCACTCGCATAGTCGCGGCCACGAGACGTTCGACGGTGAGCGTCGAGTTGTCCGCATCGCGCTTGTAGGAACAGTAGTCGTCCGAGGTGCTGGCGACCTTTTCCCCGAGGCCGTAGAGCTCGATCTCGGCGGCGGAGGTGGGCGCAAAAAAGGCCACCACGGGCACGTCCATCGCCACCCCGATGTGCAACGCGAGGGAATCGCTGGTCAGCATGAGGTCGCTTAGCCCCACGATCCCCGCAAAGGTCGGGATGTCATTGTCTGTGCCCCCATCGATGGCCTTGGCACGGATGCCGAGACCGTTGATGCCAGCGATGATCGCATCGTTTCGTTCGCGCTCGGGAGGGCCGCCAAGGACGAGGAATTGCACGTCTCGCCCGAGCGCCGTGGTCAAAGCGCCGGCGTAGGCGATGACTCGGTCCGTGGGCAGCCCCTTGCTGGTCCAGCGGCCGCCCGCTCCGGTGTTGAGGCCCACGACGAGGTTGCCCGCGTCGAGCTGATGACGAGCGGCAAACGCCAAGGCCCCTTCCACCGCTTCCGTGGCGAGGGGGAGCTCGGGGCGTCCTTCTTCAATGCCGAGCATCGAAGCGTAGATCTCGGGGTGGGTGCGCGTGTTGGTGCGCTTCATCTCGTCGGCCGCTTCCTTTCCGGCGCGGGAGAGGAGCCCCATGCCGAACCAGGGCTCGACGTCGTCGGTGTAGACCCGGGTGCCGGACTCGTCCATGACCGCGCCGGACGTCTTCTCAGCGTCGAGTCCCGTGGCGAGGGCGCAGAGCGGCTCCTCGTCGTCCAAGGAGAGGACCCAGTCCCACTTGCGGCCAGGTAGCTCGTCCCGGGCCGCGGCCACGGATCCGGGGTCCTTGGGGTTGCACGTGATGACACGATTCACGAGGCGGTGTCGCTGCACCAAAGGCACCGCGGCCCCGGCTGTGAGCCACGTCACCTCAAGGTTAGGAAACCGCTGTTGGAGACCCGGGAGGATGGCCGTCGTCCGGAGTACATCACCGAGCGCTCCTGTCTTGATCACAAGAATGGACGTCATAGCAGTAGAGTCGCCCGCCAGGGCCCTCGGACTCAAGCCTGGAAAGCTCCAAAGTACGGGTTCTAGCCGCCACTCCATGAGCATCCCGTCATTAGCCACCTGGGATCGCCAGAATCAGCTCAATTTCAGCCCCAGGAACCAGTTCCGCCTCCGGATCCAGCCGCCTCCCGTTGGAGATCGCAGCCGGGACCACGCGCCCGCCGGGGCCAAGGAGCCAGGGCGCCGCGGACGGGCGGGCCTTCGCGATGGAGCCCAAGAGGGCGGCCAGATCCGCCCCTGGACCGGGCAACTCGCACTCCATGAGGAAGGACCCCGGGGTCCCGCCGCCATGTGGCCCCAGGAGGCCACCCGGCAGCCCATCCGGGAGCCCGAGCCGAGCCGCCAGGATGCCCGAGACCCGGAGCCGCACGGCCCCTGTGCCGGGGCCGCCTCCTTCGCCGGGTCCTTCGCCGGGTCGAAGCGCCGCGCCGGGCACCGCTCCGTGGGCAGCCGGCGCTGGCATTGCGGCCGGTCCCCGGGCGAACCCCCGCGACCGGGCCGCGGCGTAGCCCCCGAGGGCGCGCGCCCAGGCCGCCGCCGACAATCCCGGGGGGGCCGGCCCGTCAAGGGGCGGCTCCTCCCCCCGAAGGTCCCGGTGGCGCTGGACGTGCATGGCCCCGGCCATGAGCATCGCTTGGGCAGCGTTCGGCTCGCCGTTTCCACGGGCAACCTCCCCCACGCCCCAGCCACCTTGCGGTGCCAACAGCAACGCCAGCTCGCCGGTTTCCATCACGCCGTCGGCCAGCAGTCCCGCCGCGGAGAACGCACAGAATCCGGAGACGTCGACCGCCGCGGCGAAACACTCGTGCCAGTAGGCCAAGGTCCCCGCGTCCCCTTCGGCATCGCCGGTCCAAGGCAAGGGCGTGATCACGTCCTTCGGCTCCACGGAGCCAAGCCCCAGCACAGAGAGGCTTCGCACGGGCTCTGGCCCGCGCGCGGAACAATGGACGCCGACCAGCGCGCTCAGGTCTGCGCCGTGGGCAGAGGCCGCGGGCTCCACGTCGGAGTCCGCGTTCAAGGCCATGGCGATTCGGTGCGCGGGCGAGTCGTGGTCGAGGAGGTCCCGTGGTCCGTCAAACCGTTGCCCCTCGCTGCGGAGCTGGTTCATCACGAGGGCGCAGGAACGGGCATCAAGCCCCAGCTCGTTGCACTCGCCCAGGAAACCAAGGCCACCATCCGATTCGCCTGCGGCCCCTTGGAGCGCCGCGAAGCGGCCGCCGGTGCTCGCGAAACCTGCGGCCTTGCCAGGGCCTTGCCCCTTGCCCGACCCAACCC
>CAJXRJ010000938.1 GCA_913058555.1 uncultured bacterium | reverse complement strand
CGCCGCGGTCCTCGGTGACGTAGAGGTTGCCGGTTGTGGTGCCGAAGGCGAGGCTCGGGCCGCTTTGGTGGAGGGCGTGGCGGTAGACGACGTCGTAGGCGTTCTCTTGGGGGAGGCCTTTGCGGAGCTGGGTCCAGGTTTCGCCGCCGTCCTCGGTGCGGGCAACGAAGAGGCTGCCGTCGACGGTGGTGCGGCGCATGTCGGAGTGACCGGGGACAAGCCAAGCGGTGCGGCCGTCTTGGGGATCGGCGGCCACAGGGAAGCCAAAGTGCACGCCGAGGTCTGGGTGGCTGACCTTCTTCCAGCTGGCGGCACCGTCGGATGAATAGAACACGCCGCAGTGGTTCTGCTGCCAGACGTGGTCCGGGTCGCCCGCGCAAAGCTGGATGGCGTGGGGGTCGTGGCCGGCCCACTCGGCTTCGGGCTCGGGCGAGTAGTCCATCGTCATTCCCTTGTTGCGGGAGACCCAGGTGTCGCCGCCGTCGGTGGTCTCGAGGACGCCCGCGGTGGAGATGGCGACAAGGATCCGTTTTGGGTCGCGAGGGTCGACTTCGATGGAATGCAGGCCCGGGGCGAATTCGCCATCGGCGGCGGGGGTGCCGAACCACATCGTGGTGCCGCTGCCTTCGCCTTGCGATAGGTCGCCGCCGCGGGACTCATGGTCCCAAAGGCCGCGGTTGAGCTCGAAGGTTTCGCCGCCGTCGCTCGAAACGAACAGGCCGCCGGGGATGGTGCCGGCGTAGATCTTCCCGTCGCCTCCGAAGGCCATGCACCAGAGCTTCAGGAGCGTGGCTTCTTTCAGGGTGGGGGCGCCTTCGCCGGGGCCTGTGTCGCTCGGCGGTGGGGGAAGGTAGTGGCGCGCGCCTTCCGGGTACTTGATCTGCGGCGCGTCTTCCCAGGTGGCGCCATCGTCCGTGGAGCGCGAGAGCTTTGCGCCCCAATGCCCGTGCCCCAGGGCGGCCCAAAGGGTGCCGGTGCTCGGATCCTTCGCGACGTAGTTCACGCCGGCGCCTTGGTGCCCAGAGAGCGTCGTCTTCCACGAGCCCCCGGTCTTTTGGATAAAAAACGTGCCCTTGCGGGTGCCGACGAGGATGCGGTCGTGCATCGGGATCTCCGTGGGAGGAAAGGGTGGGAAGGAACGAGGCCCTCGGCCGCGGCTTAGCCGCCGCTGAGGGCCTGGATGATGTGCACCGTGGCTGAGGGGGCGACTGGGTCGGTGAGCGTCACGCGATCCTTCACCCGCTCGTTCCCAACGAACACGTTCACGTGCTGTCGCAGCCGATCGCGCTCATCGCAGATGTAGAACGCGAAACCCGGGACGCGTGCCTCCATCGCGGCGATGACCGCGGCGACCGTGTCGCCTTCGACCTCGATGTCCGTGTCCTTCAGCTCAGGGAAGAACTGGTAGAGATGCTGGGTGAGGGCGATGCGCGGCATGTGGTCGCAGAGGATACACGCCGCGCTGAAAATCCGGCAAGGGGGCGCCTACTGGCCCGCTTTGAGGGGGCTCGCGTTGTCGAGGCGCACGTGGCCGTTCTTGAAGTCCTCGCGGGTCATGGCCTTGGCGTCCATGGCCTGGATCGTCTTGACGATGCCGTGGATGCTGGCGAGCACGTCGCCTGTGTGCCCGCTCTCCGAGGGCGTGTGCATGTTCCGAATGGGGAAGCCGATGGAGGTTGCGGCGGCGTCCTTTGCGGCGAGGACCGCGGCCATGCCGTCGGTGCCCGTGTCACGGCCCACGACCTTGACCTGGTAGGGGATGCCGGCGGCCTGGGCTTCGGATTCAATGATGGAGTTGAGCTGCTCCGACACGATGGCGCCGGTGGCGAGCGAGAAGCCCTTGCCCATGGCGGTGGGGGTCATGCGGCGGTCGCCGATGCCGGGCGCCGCGTCAAAGTCGTGGCTGACGTCCACGGCGATGAGGACGTCGGGTGCCAGCTCGCCCGCGATCACGCGGCTGCCCATGCGTCCAATCTCTTCGTGGCTCGCAGCGGCGAGGAGAACGCGCACGTTCTTCAGGGGGGCGGCCTCGGCGAGCAGGCGCCCGACCTCCGCGGCAACGAAGACGCCGAGGCCGTTGTCGAGGTACGCGCCGTAGAAGCTGTCCTGGCCGAAGCCGCGCTTGATGGGGCGGTTCAGGATGATCGGGTCGCCCGCGCGGATGCCGAGGGCTTCGACCTGGGCCTTGCGGTCTTCGCCGGAGAGCTGGAGTTCGAGGTACAGCGCCTCTTTCGTCACACCCTTCTTGCCTGAGCGTGTCTCGGCGTCGGCAAAGTGGATGGCGCCCAGGGCCTCGATCGTGCCCCCTTCGATGACGCGGGTCTTCGTCGGGTCGGTGGCCTCGCGGGAGAAGAGCAGCACCTCGTGCCCGAGCCTGTCTCTTATACACATCTCCGAGCCCACG
>CAJXRJ010000937.1 GCA_913058555.1 uncultured bacterium | reverse complement strand
CGCCCCACCTCTTCCACAAGGTCGCGCTCAAGGGTCAGGTCCTTGGTCGCCCGGGCCGAGGGAATCGAGACATCGAACCCTCCGTCCTTCGCCACCGGGTTCAGCTCCAGCCGCGCGAGGATCGAGCCGATCGCTTCGTTTGAGAGTTCCACACCCAGATCCCTGCGCACGACATCGCCGCGCACGTGGATCGTCATGGCCGGATCACTCCAGTCCCCCGCATCGCTCAGGGCGAGCGGGAAGGTGACGCCGGGCTGGAGCTCCTTCAGGAGGCGCGCGAAGTGAGCCGCGGCCTTCTCCGGGAGCGTGGGGTCCAGGGTCTTTTCAAAGCGCGCCGACGAGTCGGTCCGCAGCGCAAGCCGCGACGACGTGCGCCGCACGGTGGTGGCGTCGAAGGACGCACACTCGAGGAGAAGCTGCGAAGTGCCGGTTTGAATCTTCGATTCTTCGCCCCCCATGATGCCCGCCAGTGCCACGGGTGCCCCGCCGGCGGTGATCAGAAGGTCCGACGTCTCCAGCTTGCGCACCTCCCCGTCGAGGGTCGTCATCGACTCACCGTCCTTGGCCTTGCGAACGACGATGCCGCCCCCATCGAGGGCAGTCCGGTCGAACGCGTGGTTCGGCTGCCCAAGGTCGAGCATGACGAAGTTCGAAAGGTCCACGAAGAGATCGATGGGACGCTGGCCCACCGCGAGTAGGAGCGCCCGCATCCAGTCGGGGGACGCGCCGTTCTCCGCTCCATCGATGCCCAGGCCGAGGTAGCGGCTGCACGCGGCGTCCTCGATGGCCACGGGGAATGCCGTCCCCGAGCCGAGCTCCGGCAGGGAAAGGTCCAGGGGCAGAAGCTCGCGCTCGAAGATCGCCGCGAGTTCCCGCGCGATGCCGCGATGACCCCAAAGGTCGGGACGGTGCGTGAGCGACTTGTTGTCGATCTCGATCACCCAGTCCGTCATGCCGAGGGACTCGGCCACGGGCTTGCCGATCTCGAGCGGCTGGCCGTTTGGCTCGGGCAGGACCCAGATGCCGTCGTGCTCATCGCCGAGGTCGAGCTCGCGCACCGAGCAGATCATCCCGAGGGATTCAACGCCGCGGATCTTCGACTTCTTGATCTTGAAGTCGCCGGGCAGGACGGTGCCGACGGTGGCCACCGCCACGCGAATGCCCGGGCCCACGTTGGGCGCACCGCAGACGATCTGCAGGGGCTCATCGCCACCGACATCCACTTTGCACACGCCGAGCTTGTCGGCGTCCGGGTGCTGCACGCGCTCGAGCACGTGCCCGACCGTGACGGAGGACAGATGCGGGGCAAAGGGCTCAAGGCCCTCCACTTCGCAGGTGGACAGGGTCAGGTTGTCGGCCAGCTCTTCCGGCGTGATCCCGTCGAGGTTCACGTGCCGGCCCAGCCATTTCATGGAGACGAACATGGTTGGTCTTGAATCAGAACTGCTTGAGGAAACGGAGGTCGCCGCCGAGGAGATGGCGCACGTCATCGATGCCGTAACGCAGCATCACCAGTCGAGAAAGGCCGAGGCCGAAGGCGAAGCCGCCCCACTCTTCAGGGTCGAGCCCGCCGGCTTTCAGCACGTTGGGGTGCACTAGGCCGCAGGGAAGCAGCTCGATCCAGCGTGTCTTCTTGCAGACGCTGCAGCCCTTCTCGCAGAAGGGGCAGCGCGCGTCCAGCTCGAACCCGGGCTCAACGAAGGGGAAGTAACCGGGGCGCAGGCGCACCTCGATGTCCTTCTTGAAGATGCCGCGGAGCAGCGTCTTCATCGCGCCAATCAGGTGGCCGACGGAGACGTTCTTATCGATCACGAGGCCCTCCATCTGGTGGAAGGTGTGCTCGTGGCTGGCGTCGGTGGTTTCCTGGCGGAAGACCTTGCCCGGCACGATGGCGCGGAACGGAGGCTTGAGGCGCTCCATGGCGCGCACCTGCACGGGGCTCGTGTGCGTGCGAAGGAGCAGCGTCGCCTTCGAGCCGGGGGAGTCGCAGTAGAACGTGTCCTGCGTGTCCCGTGCTGGGTGGTCGCCGGGGATGTTCAGCTTCTCGAAGTTGTACTCATCGAGCTCGACCTCGGGACCGTCGAGCACGCGGTAACCCATGGACGTGAACAGGTCCTCGAGCTCGCGGGTGACCTGGGTGACCGGGTGCAATGTCCCCCGTTCCGGCCGCGGCGGCGGCAAGGTCGGGTCGAAGCCGTCAGCCTTGCGCTCTTCGTCGAGTGCGGCGCGGCCCAGCTCCGCCTCACGCGACTCCAGGGCCCCCATCACGGCACCCTTGAGCTTGTTCGCGCTCTGGCCCGCGTCCTTGCGGTCGGCGGGGGGAAGAGTCGGGATCGACGCGAGCATCGACGCCACGACGCCGTCCTTGCCGATGAACTCGCGCTCGATGGCGCGCAGCTCTTCGAC
>CAJXRJ010000936.1 GCA_913058555.1 uncultured bacterium | reverse complement strand
GATCATGCCTAGTCTCGTGGGCTCGGAGATGTGTATAAGAGACAGGTCCTGCGCGAAAGGCGGGAGCCGATGTTCCACCTTCACGATTGGCACAATCCTGGGCCCCAGGGCGGCCCCGAATCGCGCTAGCTGGCCTACGCGCCGCAGTCGTTTTCGAGCGTATTGCGGGTCGTGATACCGAGCTGGGCGCGGGTCGCGAGCATCTTGCGGACGTCTTCCGCTGGCAGGGGATCGAGGCCGCCTTTGGCGACGTGGGCGAGCCACAGGATCTTCGCCGTGTGCTCGAGCATGTCGAGCTTTTTGTAGGCGTCCATCAGGTTCGTGCCGAGGGTGACGGAGCCGTGGTTCTGCATCATCATCACGTCGCTGCAGCCCACGAGATGACGGATGGTCTCGGGCAGCTCCGGCGTGCCGGGCGTACCGAACGGCGCGGTGGGGATGCCGCCGATCGTGACGATGATCTCGGGGATGATCGGGGTCTGCAGGTCGACGCCCGCGATCGTGAGCGCCACCGCGTGGGGCGGGTGGGCGTGAAAGATGGCCTTGACGTCGGCGCGCTCTTCGTAGGCGACGATATGGATGCCCACCTCGGACGAGGGCTTGGGCCCGCCGTCGATGGCCTTGCCCGTCATGTCCACGTGGGCGATCTGCTCGGGCTCGAGGAAACCCTTCATCGCGCCGGTGGGGGTGATGAGGATCGTGCCGTCCTGCATCTTGGCGCTGATGTTGCCGTCGGCGCCGACGATGTAGCTGCGATCGTACCCCAGCTTGCCAATGCGGCAGATGGCGTTGCGCAGGCGCGCCTCTTCGTCGGTCCAGCGGGGGTGATGCATAGGATGGATCAGCGGCCAGCGCGGTGGTCGTAAACGACGCGGCCGCCCATTTCGACTTCGTCCACGAAGCCAACGACGAGGGTCTTCACGGGGGCGTCCTTGGCCCCGAGGATCTGGCGGCCTGAGTTGCCTTCGTCGATGACGAGCACGCGGTCGCCTACGCCGGCGCCGATCGTGTCGATGGCGACCCGGGGTTTGTTCGTGGCGTTCTGGCCGGTGGGGGACACCGGGCGCACCACCAGGAGAACGCGGCCGTCAAGGGCCGGCGTTTGTTCGGACGGGGACACGACGGTGCCGATGACGTCGCAGAGCATCATGGCGCTTTGCTCCCCACGTCGCTGACCGGCTGGGCGTCCTGGGGCTGCACATCCTGGGGGATGGCGCGCCCGTTAACGTCGAGCTGCTCCACGAAGCCGGTGATGGCGACGTCCACGGGGACGAAAGTCTCCGGCAACACGAGGGCCGCCTCGCGGCCATCGATGTAGTGCACGAGGTCGCCCGGCCCCACGTTCAGGTGGCAGGCCGCCACGAGCTGTTCGCCCGTGCGTTGGCCGCCCTCGTCCAAGGGCTCCAGGAGCTGGAGCTTGACGCCCTCGAGCCCCGGGTAGGTCACGGTCGCCACCAGGCGTCCGGTCACGCGTCCGAGGTACACGTCACTCGCTCCACTTTTCGTAGACGTTCTCACCCTGGACGTCCCAGGAATCCACGATGGCCATGACCACCGCGTCGCAGGGCTTGTCCTTCGTGATGATGGTCTGGCGGGCCGAGGAGCCCGTGGCGTAGAGCACGACGTCGCCGGGCCCGGCGCCGACCGAGTCGACGGCCACGACATACTGGTCTTTGGGGCGATTCCCGTGGTCCCGTACCTGCACGACGAGCAGCTTGAATGACTCGAGCTGCTCGTCCTTCTTGGTCGAAACGACGCTGCCTACGACTTCTCCGATGAGCATGGGCACGAGGGTACTCGGCCGGGCCCGCCGGCGTCGAGCGTGGAAGCCCGGTGTCAGGGGAGCTCGGCCCCTGGAGCCCCTATTTGGCGTCCAGGTAGGTCGCCACCTGGTCCCGCGTCAGGGCGCGCTCCATGAACTGGCGGCGCTGGTCCTGGTGGACCCTTTTGGCCATTTCGGCCCAGGTGGGGGCCGGCGTACGGTCTCCGAGCATGGCAAGGGCGGCACCATTGGTGAGGCGCACGGGGCCGAAGATCTTGCCTTTGCACTTATCGGGGTCCTCGTCGACGACCTTGAAGGCGGCCTCCCGGAGGCTCGCCAGGTCGTCGGAGTTGCCGTGGCGCGTCAACGTGCCCAGGAGGCCCTTGCGCTCGCGCGTGCCGCGGTCCTCGCTGTGGATTTCCACGGCCCCTAGGAAATCGTCTGGACCCTCCATGGCCTCCAGCATGCTCGCGAGCCCCTTCTCCACCTTGGAAAACGGCGGGCGCAGGGGATCGTCCGTGCGCTTGCTGGCGTTCTTGTAGAGGATCCGCACTTCGACGGCTTCGCCAAAGCGGGAGTCGAATCGGGCGCGTTCCTTTTCGTAGAGGCCGCGGATCGCCTCAGCGTCGTGCGTCCGATCCACG
>CAJXRJ010000935.1 GCA_913058555.1 uncultured bacterium | reverse complement strand
AGTCGAAGCCGTTGACGTCATCGATGAAGCCGTTGCCATCGTTGTCGATGCCATCGCCCGGGATCTCGCCGGTGTTCACCCAGATGTTGGCTTCCAGGTCCTCGTGGTCGATGTCGACGCCGTCATCGGTGATGCCCATGATGATGGACGAGTCCCCGAGCGTGATGTCCCACGCCTCGATGTTCTGCATCGTGGCGTGGTGGTACTGACCACTGAACAGCGGGTCGTTCGGAACGAGGTCCTGGACGTCCCCTGTGAACCCAACGTTGGGCGCAACCCAGTCCACGCCATCGATGCGGGACAGCGCCGCGCGAATCCGTTCCACGTCGAGCCCCGCCGGAGCGAACTCCAGCACGAAGACGTTAGTGAAGAGGACTTCCCCTCGGCGCTGCCATTGGAACAGCTTGCGCACCGCGTCGATCCGGAGGTCAGCGTCGACGGACGCAAGATCCCACTGGGCGACGGCCGCCCCGAGGTCCTCAATGGGAGCCTTCGACTTCAGGGACACAACCAGCTGCCCGGGCATCTCGATGCGCTCGGGGCCGTCAGGCTGAGTGGACGGGGCCCGGGTTCCAGCGGACTGAGCCACCGGCTCCTGCGCGGCTTCTGCGGTTGCCGCGGTCAGAGAGGCGAGTAGGAAAAGAGGTAGGTTCTTCATCAGCGAAGCTAAGGGACACGGAAGAGGAGGCGGGCGAGAGCGGGCCCGTTCGAGGTGTCCGAGCATATCCGGCGACCATGAATCCCGAAGTAAGGGCGCTGAATGAGACACATGGGCCCATGGGCGCCAGAGCCCTCCCAGTCGCGCCCCGGAGACGCTTCACTGCCCGTAGAACGCGCTGGACGCAACCATGCGGCTTCCTGTCACGCCAGAACACCCCGCGCATTGCCGCGGAGGCGGCCCCGATAGACTCCCCACCTGACGCTGCAATGACACAACTGCGGGTGACGTCGTCGCAGGCTCGCTACTTCGGCGTCGCCATGACGAGGCCGCGGTTCACCGTCGAGAAGAGAAGCAGATAGGAGAGGTTCACAATGCTCTCGGCGCCCATGTACGGCGCACCCATATGGGGCGTGGAGTAGCGGAGGCCGTAGCCGGGTTGCCAGGCGCAAAGGAAACGCCAGCGCCACTGGGGGAGGATCTTCGCGAAGAGTTCCGGGTTGACGGCGGCGAGGCTCAGGAGACCGAGGGCGGCGCCTGGTTCCCCGTAGGCATGGCTGTTGAGCATCCACGGGTGGCGCTCTTCCATCAGCACGCAGAGGGACTGGGCGAGATCGTTTTCGCCGCCGCGCAGGACCTCGGCCAGAGCGACGAGGCCGGTGCGGGACCAGAACTCGCCCTTGTCGCGGTACGACGCGTTGTAACCCATGGCCCCGTGGCCGCCGTCCGCGGGGTTTGACCAGCTGTGACGGACGTAGGGTTCGATGTGCTCCCAGATCTTCGCGTCGACGCCGCACAGACGCGCGAGGGAATCGAAGACGAGCAGGTGCGCGGCCGGCGCCATCAAGGCCTTGTTGTCATACGGCAGGCCGTCGGGGCCGTGGCCGAAGGCCTGCATGCCCCACTTGGACTCGTGGGTGGTCGTGGGCAACCACTCCACCGCTTCCTTGATCCAAGGGATGACGGAGTCGTCTCCGGTGCGCAGGTGGTACTCACAAAAGAGCATGCCTTGGAAAGCGATCGTCCAATAGGCAAGGCCCTTCATCTTGGAGGGGCTCGGGTTCTTCTTCGTGAGGAAGTCGATGGTGCGGCGCACGCTATCGAGGTGTGCGTCGTCACCGGTTCCGAGGAGCGCGAGGGCGCCGACCGCAGGGTTCACGGCGTCGGTACCCGGCCACTTGCCGTTGTCTTTCTGGTGATCCAGGGTCCATTTCAGGAGGTCCTCACGGAGCCGTTCTCCGTGACGCCCGCCCAGGGGAAACCCGTCATCGATGGGACCGCGGAAAGGCAGATCGACCTTCACGGTGCGCGGGTCCCCGCCGGCGGATAAGACACTGAGGGAGAGCCTGCGCTTCTTCCCCATGAGCGCGGCTTCGATGGACCGCCCAAGGGCCGCTTCGTGGCTCGACTCGAACCACTGCCAGCCGGGCTTGAGGCTGGAGGGTGCGAGGGGGTGGTCCGCGACGCCGAGCACGACGTCGCCGCGCTTGAGGCCTTCTTTGGCCGCCGGCCCTCCCTTGCGCACGTCGAGGATGGTGAAGGCGCGGTGCTTGTGCTCGGTCAACGCGGTGAAACCAAGGGCGCCGCAGCCGATCTGGTCGGGGCCGAGCTTGCCGTTCGCCTTGCCGAGGAGCTTCTTCGTTGGCTCCGATGAGAAGCGATAGAGATGCACCCCGTCGCCCTTGAGATCGATCTCCCCAGGCCCTGTCTCTTATACACATCTCCGAGCCCACGAGACTAGGCATGATCT
>CAJXRJ010000934.1 GCA_913058555.1 uncultured bacterium | reverse complement strand
GATCATGCCTAGTCTCGTGGGCTCGGAGATGTGTATAAGAGACAGATCTGGATGAGCCCCTCGACGTCCTTGCGGGCCGGCACCACGTCGCCGTTGGCAAGACGTACTCGCTTGTCGACGCTCGGCTGGATGACGATGTCCGCCAGGTTGCCCCGCACGGACCGGCGCGTCTCTGCCAGGAAGCCGGCCATGATGGACAGGATCATGACGAGGGCCGCGACGGCTACGAAGATGCCGGCGATGCCGATCCAGCTCGTCTTGCGCGCCCGGAGGTAGCGCAAGCTCAGGAAGGTTCTGAACAAGGTAGTTCGGGATCAGGCGCTGGTGGGAGCCGCGGGCGCGCCCGCGTCGGGGGTCTCGGCGTCTTCTTCGCCTTCCACGATGCGGCGCATCGCGGGGAAGAGGAGCACGTCGCGGATGGAGTCTTGGCCAGTCAGGAGCATGACCAGTCGGTCGATGCCAATGCCGAGGCCCCCCGTGGGGGGCATTCCGAATTCGAGGGCCTGCACGTAGTCGATGTCGACCTCGCCGGGGGTCTCGGGGTCCTTTGAATCGACCTGTTCCTGGAAGCGGCGGTGCTGCTCTGCGGGGTCGTTGAGCTCCGAGAAGGCGTTGCCGAGCTCCATCGAGGCCACAAAGACCTCGAAGCGCTCGGTCAAGCGGGGATCCTCGGGGGCCTGCTTCGCCAGGGGCGAGATCTGGACAGGGTAGTGGGTCACGAAGATGGGGCCCGACAGGTGCTCTTCGACGGTCTCTTCAAAGACGTCGTTCATGAGCTTCCAGTAGTCGTCCAGCTCGTGGTTCAGGTTCAGCTCCTTCGCCTTCGCGCGCACCGCAGGCTCGTCGTCGAAGGCGCAGCCCGCGTGCTTCTCGAAGAGGTCGGTGTAACGCTCCCGCGGGAACGGGGCGGCGAGGTCGTATTCCGATCCACGGAACTCGATCTTCGTCGTGCCATTGAGGTCCTTGGCGCAGCGCTCGAAGATGTTCTCGGTGATCTCCATCATGCGCCGGAAGTCCGCCTGGGCTTCGTAGAGCTCCAGCATGGTGAACTCCGGGTTGTGGCGCGTGGAGAGTCCTTCGTTGCGGAAGTTCCGGCTGACCTCAAAGACCCGTTCGAGTCCGCCCACGATGAGGCGCTTGAGGTAGAGCTCGGGCGCGATGCGCAGGTAGAGGTCCGAGTCGAGGGCGTTGTGGTGCGTCACGAACGGACGCGCCGCGGCACCGCCCGAGATCGGATGCAGCGTCGGCGTTTCGACCTCGAGGTAACCCTCGTCTTCCAGGTAGTTCCGGATGACCCGGAGGGCGCGGCTGCGCTTCACAAAGACCTGCGCGACGTTGTCCGAGGCCCAAAGGTCCACGTAGCGCCGCCGGTAGCGGGCCTCGACGTCGGTCAGTCCGTGCCACTTCTCCGGTGGTGACGCGACGGCCTTCGAGAGCAATTGAATCTCATCGACCCAAATGGTCGGTTCGCCTTTCTGGGTGAACGCAAGCTCTCCGGTGCAGCCCACCAGGTCCGCGGGGTCGAGCCACTTGCGGCGCGGCCACCATTCCCCAAGGCGACCCTTTTGCAGGCCCACCTGTAGGCGTCCCGTGCGGTCGATCACGGGGGCGAAGATGAGCTTGCCGAAGTCCCGCATGCCTAGCATGCGTCCGGCGATCGTGACCTGGGTGCCGACCAGGTCCCCGGGCTCCTCGGCGGTGCCAGCACCGGCGAGGATCTCCTCAATGGGGGAGGCTTTGACGCCGCGGGCGGGGTACGGATCCACCCCTTCGGCGCGCATGGCCTCAATCTTTGCAAGGCGATCGGGGTGAGCGAGTTCGGTCATGCCGCTAAGGCTCCAGATTTAGGCCCCAGAAAGGAAGCCCCGACACGGGGATCTCACACGCCATCTGCACCAACCGTCAGACGACCAAGCGAGGATCTGATCCGACGGGACGCGCCAGAGCGCTCCAACCCCAGGGGCAAGCCCAGTTCTGGCCCACGCTCCTGCCCCGAACTCCCCGTTCCCAGCCGAACCTAGCGCCTAGCCAGCAGCTCACCCTAGGTTGGCGCTCTGCGCCGCGAACAGCCACAAGGCGCTCATGGAGCCCGCTCACCCGAATCAGCGAGTGGGATAGAAAGACGCAACCCCCGGAAGGTTCGCGAGGCGCACACTCGAGTCTCCGCCGCGCTTGCATGCCCCCCCAGGTCAGCCCTGCAGTGGGTCAGTCCCTGACAAGGCCTCGGTGGCTTGGCACCGCGAGGAGGCGCAAAGCGCCCCCGCAGCTCGCTCATCCGCGTCAGCGGATGGGCCAGAGACATGCAACCCCCAGAAGGTTCGCGAAGCGCACACTCGAGTCTCCGCCGCGCTTGCATGCCCCCCCCAGGTCAGCCCTGCAGTGGGTCAGTCCCTGACAAGGCCTCGGTGGCTTG
>CAJXRJ010000933.1 GCA_913058555.1 uncultured bacterium | reverse complement strand
AGCCCCCAAAGGGCGAGCGTGGACGTGAGCCCGCTTGGGTTTTCGTGGCGCACGCCGAACTCCGCACCGCGCTGTCGCACGAGGCCCGGCACGCGTGTGCCGTCGAGGGGGTCGAGGGTGCTCGGATCGTCGCGGATGGTCACGCCCCGGGCGTCGTTGCTGTGAAAGCCGAAGCCGGCGTTGAGATAGAGTTCGGTGCGATCCGTCGCCGCGAATACGAGCCCCGCGCTGGGGCTCGCGATCGCGTCAAACTCCTTGTCGCTGTTGGCCGTCAGGTCGCTGTCCACATCGAAAAGGTAGCCGTCCCCGCGCACGCCGAACGTGGAGCGCCATCGGTCGTTCCACCGCATGGTGGTGTCGGCGAAGAGCCCGAGGCTGGTCTCGGCGATGTCGTCCCGCCGCACGGTCGAGAGTCGCCGGCGATCGTTGGTCAGGAAGAGCCCGTTGTCGATGAAGTCGTTGCGGAAGTCTCCTCCGAATCTCCACTGGCTATCGAAGCCGAAGATCTCTCCGTAGGTCGTCGTTTTCGCGATCAGCCCCTGGGTCCAACGATCGTCGAGCTGTTCGAACTGGTCACCATTCACGGGGTCCGCGAGGGCGTAAGTGAAGTTCGAAAAGAGGTCGAGTTCCGAGCGGTACGTGTAGGCCGTCACGTCCCATTCATTCTTGTCATCGGACCCGTACCAGCGCCCTGTGAGGGAGAACCGGCGCGAGTCCCCACCGCTCGTGGGATCCAGGGTTCCAAAGCGATCGATGACGCCCTGGTCCACCGCCCGCCGCGGGATGTGATCGGTGGAGGTCCAGCTCCCGTCGTAGGCCGCGAAGGTAATGTCGGAACCGTTGTACTCATCTCCGGTGGAGTACTTCGCAAACGCATTGAGCTTGCGGAAGTTCTCCTCCACGTCCCAAGGCCCATCATGGTGCATCGTCTCGACGGCGGTGATCAGGCTACCGCCGCCGTCCATCTTGAACGAGTCCGCGAAGAGCGCCCGTTGGAACCCGTATTGCCCGGCCTCGATGAGCGAGATCCCGTTCGGGAGGTCCCGGACATAGTCGATGGCCACGCTACCGGCGCTCGAGAAGTCCCCCGTGTCAGCGAAGTAGGGTCCTTTCCTATAGGCGACCGTGGAGACGAGCTCGGGGATCAGCGGGTTCATGTCCACGTAGCCCTGGCCGTGGCCATGGCTGCGCATGTTGATCGGTACGCCGCCCACCGAAACGAGGAAGTCCGTTCCGTGGTCGAGGTTGAAGCCGCGCAGGAAGAACTGGTTCCCCTTGCCAGAGCCAGAGTGCTGCGTCGTGATCAGCCCGGGCACGGTCTCCAGGAGCTCCCCAGGACGGAGGAGCGGACGCCGCCGGAGTTGCTCCGGCCCGGTGACCCCCTCGCTGGCCGACGGCGCGATGTCGAGCCGGCTCATGCCTCGCCCTTCCACGATGACCGTATCGACGTAGTTGTCATCGTCCCCTTCCGTAGGAGGCGATCCCACTGCGGCCACGCCGGCGGCGTCCCCGTCACTGGAGCTGACATCATCCGGAACGAAGAGCGTGTCGTCTTCGACTTGCCCCGGAGACGTTCCGCCGGTGGATGGAAGCTGCGGCGAATCGTCCGACGCCGCGGGGCCAGATTGTGGAAGAACGAAACAGGCGAGGAGCGCGGGAGCCAGGAGCATTCGAAGACGGGAGAGGGGACGCACCAATCGGATTCAAGTCCGTGACTCGCCGCTACCGGCGAGCCAACTCGTTCCAATCGGAGGGGGGATCAGCGCCCAGAGTGACGCGGCTCGGGCGTCTGTGGTTCCACTCGCCGAGGGTGATTAGCAGGCCAATCGAATCGAGACGTTTCCTCCGCGTCATTCTTACGCATCCCCCTGATAGAGTGTCGCAGACGGCACCCTGCTCCGATTCTGGACACGTCCGCCATACGCTCCATTTGCGACGATTTGTCACGACGCTAGA
This sequence comes from uncultured bacterium, assembly GCA_913058555.1. GTDB lineage: Bacteria > Planctomycetota > UBA1135 > UBA1135 > Saltatorellus. The sequence continues at coordinate 463 of CAJXRJ010000933.1, read as the reverse complement.
CGATGTAGCGTGCGGCGAATCCGTCCGCAGCAGACGGGTCCCGAGGAGCCGCCACTCTTGCTCCGAGTGACACCCAACTTCACCGTGCCGGCCATGCTCCCATGGCACGGTGCGTTCCATGACGGGGTCGTGGGCGTGCCGCCCAAGTTCACCCGCGACCGAGTCCGCGACCGAGCGCGCAAGCGTGGCCGAACCTCCTCGCCAGGGACCCAGGGCACGTGGCCCCATCAGCCACCGCTGCCGAGGATCACGGGGCCCCGTCTCGAGCGGCAGACGATGTCGAATCAGAAGCAGACAAGTTGAGGACAGCGTCAACGAACGGCGAGCGTGCTCAGTGCGGTCCGCTCTTGTCGGGGGCCGGGCTTGGCACGACGAGCTGACACGGGACAAGGATGTGCTCGGGGGGGCACTCGATGTCGGCTTGACGGGCCGCGAGCAGCCTGCCGATGGCAGCCCCCTGGGC
>CAJXRJ010000932.1 GCA_913058555.1 uncultured bacterium | reverse complement strand
CGGCAGCGTCAGATGTGTATAAGAGACAGCCTTGGCGAGGGTCTCGGCCGTGGGCAGTTGGAAGCTGTCCTTCTCCGTCTTCCAGAACTTCGCCCAGGTCTTCGCATTCAGGCCGTAGTCGCGGCCCGTGATCGCCCCAAGGGAATCGCGGATGTCCGCCCTCAGACGCCCATTCTCTTTCTCGAGACGCGCGATGAGAATCAGCACAGAACGTAGGTCCCTGCGCACGGCGAGCTGTCGAATAGCTTCGGCGCGCACGATGTGATCTTCATCGGTCACGAGGCCGTGGAGCGCGTCGAGCCCCTCATCCGTGGGTGTTTCCCCGAGGGTGATGGCGGCCGCCTGACGGGCGATAGGGTCCCTGTCGCGGGCCAGTTTCACGGGATCGGACTTCTTCGCGCCCGAACGGATTCCGACCAAGAGAGCTGCGCGCCGGACCGTTCCGTCCTTCGCCTTCGCGAGCTTCTCCACCAGCTTGAGATTGGCCGTCCCGCCCCGACGGGCCATCGACGTGAGGGCGTAGTACTGGAGGATGGGGTCCTTCTGGCTAGCGGCCTTCGAGAGCACCATGTCGGCGCCGGTGTCGATCACGTCGCTCTGGCCGAGCTTGTAGCCGCCTACCGCGGCCACGATGAGCTTCTTGAAGGCGGTCGAGTTCTTCTTGTTCCCCACGTACTTCGTGAGCCGCTTGAAGGAATCCTCGGTCCGGAATCGCCGGACCAGATCCAGGGCCCCTTGGCGCGATGTGGTCTGGGGCACAGCGAGCGCGTTGAGCACCAGCTCCAGATTGTCCTTCGAAGGGTCCCCTGACACCTTCGCGAGGACGCCCTTCAGCGCCAGGGCGCGGGTGGGCCGGTCGCCCGACCCCCTCGCCACGTCGAAGAGGTCGTCGTGGGCTTCGGGACCGAAAGCCGCCATGGCTCCGGCGGCGGCGCGCGACTCGGTGGCATCGTTCGAAAGGGCGTCCTTTTTGACGCGCACCATGACCTTCGGCGCCAGCTCGACGTTCTTTCGCAGCTGCCCCATCGCGGAGTAGATCGCCTTCTTCGTGGGCTGGCCCCTCACGTCCCCGAGGGCACGCTGCAGCGCCTTGAACGCGTCGAAGCTGGCCATCCTGCCGAGCTCGCCGAAGAGGGCTCTCGGTGTCTTGTCCTTCTTCTCCGCGATGATCTTGGAGATCTCGTGGATGCGAGCCTCCTCCTGGGGAGCGGACGCGGCAAGGGCTCCAGCCGCCAACGGCTGGCCCGCGGTGGGCTGGGCTGCAGAGGGCCTCGTTCCGAGGAGCGTCGAGGCGACAAGGGCCGGGATCAGGAGGCGTCGAAGCATGAACGAATGGAGGGGACGGTAGGTCGCAGCGCTGGGCGGGGATGCCGTGGGTTACCCCGGGAGTCTGGGCTGGTCACCCGCAGGCCGCCAGTGGGCGCGCGGAACTCCCGATGGGCCATGGGGGTCATTTTGGCGCACTCTGGGCCGCAACTAGGCCCTGGAAGGCCCCCAGGGGCCATCAATCTTCGCGGCCGGCCCACCTCATAGGATCCAAGAGTCGAACTTCAGAGCTAGAGGAGCGGCGGACGATCACATTCAGGACATGTCGGAATTTGCCAAGCGCCAAGAGTCTCAGGCCGCCCCGGGTTTTCGCAACAGCGGAGGCCAAGGGGAGGGATCCAAATCACCGCGCTTTCGGCTTCTGAGCCATGAGTCCGACCTGCCCGCTTCGCCCGATGGGGCCGGGCCCAGCGGAGACTCCGGCAACGGATCCAGCATCCGTGACATGATCTCACCCCGCCTCTTGGTGGACGCAGAGACCTTCGAGGAGCGGATGGCCTCCCTGCGCGGCGCGCGGGACTTTGTGAGGGCCGAAGTACCGCTGATCGCCTCCCTCGCCCGCATTCGCACGGATGCCGACGCGGCATTGTCCCTGACCGGCGTGCTCGAGCTCCTGGGACGGCGATTCCACATCGGACTGCCCTGCGGCGAATGGAGCCCCTCGGAAACGGGCGCCTGCGAGGGATTCCGATTCCACGCCCCGAAGGGCATCGAGCTGGAAGAGGTGGCCAAGGCGATCGACGAAGTCCTGATGGCCACCGTGCGCGCCACGGACCTCCAAGGGGCACTCCGGGACCGGGCCAGGGCCCGCGTAACCCTCGACGAGTAGCCAATCTGCCTCAGTTCGGGGTGGGGCGGGACCGGCTTGCCTGCCGGGCCCAGGGAAGGCCCCTGGGAGGTTTGCAAAGGCCGGGTTCGAGACTCTAGGCGGATCAGGGGTCATGCCCCCGGGACATGGGCCTATCCTGGTTGGGCCGAAATCCGGCTTGACCCCGCGACTCTATCGATGACCTCCACATCCGCCCAAGATCCACAGGCAGGCGAGCTGCCCCTCCCTGTCTCTTATACACATCTCCGAGCCCACGAGACTAGGCATG
>CAJXRJ010000931.1 GCA_913058555.1 uncultured bacterium | reverse complement strand
CTCCCTCCCCCTCCACGCCTCCCCACGATCCGGCCGCTCTCCTGCGCTCCGCCCGGGAGGCCTGCGACGACCCGGCCACCGCGGCGCTCGCGGTGTTGCTTCAGTCCAAGCTTCCTGAGTACCGCATCGGCCCGCGTATTGGCCGCGGGGGCATGGGCGTGGTCTTCCGCGCCCGGCAGCCGAAGCTGCAGCGGGAGGTGGCCATCAAGGTCCTGACGGCGCCGCCGGACGATGTCGAGCGGGACCGGACGATCTGGCGGGAGCGATTCCTCCGCGAAGCGCAGTCCCTCGCAAGTCTCAGCCATCCCGGCATCGTGAAGCTCCACGACTTCGGAGAGGAAGCCGGCGTCGCGTGGATCGTGATGGAGCTGATCGAAGGCTCTAGCCTGCGGGATCTGCTGCAGATGGGTGCGATGGCGCCGGAAGAGGCCCTCGCGATCGTCCCCGCCCTCTGCTCCGCGCTCCACTACGCCCACGAACGCGGCATCATCCACAGGGACATCAAGCCCGAGAACATCCTTGTCCAAGAGGACGGCACCGTGAAGCTCGTGGATTTCGGCCTCGCGAAGCTGACCGGCGAGCCAGCCGCGATCAGCCTCACAGGCACGCGCGAGGCAATGGGCACGATGCGCTACATGGCGCCGGAGCAACTCGACGAGCCGCGGGTCGTCGACCATCGCGCGGACATTTTTTCCATGGGCGTCGTGCTCTATGAAATGCTGACCGGGCACGTGCCCCAGGGCGTGATCGAGCCGCCCTCTCGGACTTCCGCGGCGCCGGAGTCCATGGACGCTGTGGTGCTGACGGCCTTGGCTCGACGGCCGGAACAGCGGTTCGATAGCGCCGCCGCCATGGGATCGACCCTTGAGCAGGGCGCGGCAGCGGCATCTTCATCGGCGCCCGTTGATGCAGGCCAGACCGAAGACACTTCCGACCATGAAACCATGGCGACGTCGACGCCTGCATCCGACACCTTGGCCGGACAAACAGTGGACTCCGTGCTCGCCGTCTTCAGCCTGCTCACGCTCTTCAGCTACCATCTGCCCATCGCTGTGCTGCACTCGCTGTGCACGCTGGCCCCAACGATTGCCCCGCGCTTCAATCGCAATCTGCCAGCCCCCCTGCTCCGTGCGAGCGCTGGGTTGGTTGGCGCCCTCATCGCGCTCAAGGCCGCCTTGGGGCCGGCCGAGGGCGCAGAATTCGACCTAGGATGGAGGCGCGTATTCCTGCTCGCGCTCCTCATCAGCTGCGTTCAGCTCGGTGCCGCGACCTTCCTGCGCCGGTCCCGTGGGGGCTTTCGGTGGGGCTCAGACATGCGGCCTCTGTTCTACAGAATTGGACTTCTATTGCTCGTCCTCTTGGCCCTCGTGACCTCCACCGCGTACCCCGCGGGCGTGGTCTATCTGGGGGTCATCGCCTGGTGGCTGAGCCAGATCAAAAAGACGCAAGACGTCCGGCTCGCAAAGGACCGCACGTACGTCCTGGCGGTAGTAGGCGCCTTCAGCGGCATCTTCTTCCTGGGAGGAGGATTCCTCACGGCCCTGGCCTTACCGCTTGGGTTCCTCGCTCTGGTGCTGAGCGCCCTGGAAGGAGCCGGGACTCCCCATATTCCACGGCCGGCTCCGCGTTGACCCACAACCTCGATCGCCCGGCGCTACATCATTGACGCCGGGTCGACGTCGATGGTGGTGCGAGGGCGCTGCGTTTGCAGGTTCGCGAGGACGGCGCGGGCGCGGCTGAGGCCTTGGCCGGTGAGCTGGGCTTTGAGGAGGAGATGGCGCCGGTGCCGGCCACGGAGGAGCGCCATGGGGGCGGGGGCCGGGCCGAGGACCTGGACGCCCATGTCCTTGAGCTCCTCGCGGAGGATCGCGGCGGCGCGGGCAGAAGCGTCCTTGACCCGTTGCTCGTCTTCGTCTTCCCATACGACGCGCAGGAGGCGGCGGTAGGGCGGGTAGCCGTGCTCGGCCCGGGCCTTGTCCTCTTCGAGGGCGAAGGCGTCGAAGTCGTGGCGGGCGGCGTAGATGATCGAGGGCTCGGCCGTGGCCGTGGTCTGCACGATGATGTGACCGGGCAAGTCCGCGCGGCCGGCACGGCCCGCGACCTGGCTGACGAGCTGGAACGTACGTTCAGAGGCGCGGAAGTCCGGTTGGTGCAGGGACGCGTCGGCGGAGACGATGCCGACGAGGGTGACCTTGGGGAAGTCGAGGCCCTTGGCGATCATCTGGGTGCCCACGAGGACGTCGAGTTCCCCGCGGCCGAAGGCAGTTAGGGTCACCTCGTAGTCCTCACGGCGCATCATCGTGTCGGAGTCCATACGGCCGATGCGCGCGTGGGGCACAATGACCTGGAGGATCTCCTCGACGCGCTGGGAGCCGGCACCCAGGAATCGCAGGGCGGGGGCCGTGCAGGCGGGGCAGGCTTTGGGGA
>CAJXRJ010000930.1 GCA_913058555.1 uncultured bacterium | reverse complement strand
CACGAATCCGATCTGCCTAACACCCGATGTTCAGCTGCGGGCGGCGAAGCCGCCCTTCAGACTGCAACATCATGGTACGCCCGGCATGGGCGTGAATCCATGGGGTGCGAGTCCCCTGTCGGAGAATCCGAAGCCATGTCCGTAGGACATTGCCGTCAACGACACCCGAAGGGCAAGGGCGTCACCGCAAGGTGGGGTCCGGAGGAAGCCGGCCGGGAAACGCGCGGGCCCGACGAACAGAAACGTCGTAGTAGGCCGGCGTCGCGAGGCGAGGTGGCCAAGCACACCGAGCCGCGGATTCGAGCGACGCAGGTAAACGGCGCGGGCCCCGGGGAAGGTTCACGTTCTTATCCGGGGAGGTCTCTCGGACCGTCTGCCCTCGAGCTGTACTCGAGGCCAGGGCGTTCGCCGGCAACGGCGAGCGAGGTCCCAGAGAAGTCAGCAGAGGTCGTCGTACTCGCCATCGAAGCTCACGTCCGCGGCGCTGCCGCGGTGATGACGTGGGAAGCCTTTGAGGCGGGGAAGGACCGAACATCGAAGTGCAGGGAGACGTCCGTCGCGTCTCGGGGTCGGCGATGAAGTCCGTCCGGACGAGTCGACCCTCGGCGATGAGACGGCAGCTATCCCTGGGGGTCGACGCCGATCGACTCATGGAGCAGGTGGTTTCGCGCGCGAACATGGCGCGTGCGTGGCGACGTGTGCGAAGCAATCGTGGCGCCCCCGGAGTGGACGGCGTATCGGTCGCCGAGTTCGCGTCGATCGCGCGCACGATGTGGCCCCGCGTGAAAGCGAGCTTGCTCGATGGACACTACCTGCCGAGCCCGGTTCGGCAGGTGTCCATCCCGAAGCCGTCGGGCGGCGAGCGCGAGCTCGGCATCCCGACGGTGCAAGATCGCCTGATTCAACAAGCGCTCTTGCAGGTCCTGACACCGATATTCGACCCGTACTTTTCGGAGTCGAGCTTCGGCTTTCGCCCGGGGCGGTCGGCCCACGGGGCTGTGAAGCAAGTGAAGGCGTGCGTGGCGGATGGATACACGTTCGCGGTGGACCTCGACCTCGAGAAGTTCTTCGATCGCGTGCAGCACGACGTGCTGATGCGGTTGCTGGCGAATCGAATTCGAGACCGTCGCGTGCTCCGTCTGATCGGGCGCTTTCTCCGGGCCGACATGAGCTTGGGCGACGTGTCGATACCGCGTCGCGAGGGAACGCCCCAGGGCGGTCCTCTCTCGCCATTGCTCGCGAACGTCTTGCTCCACGAGCTGGACGTCGAGCTGGAGCGGCGCGGTCTACGGTTCGCACGGTACGCAGACGATCTCCTGATCCTGGTTCGCAGCCGTCGGGCTGGTGACCGGGTGATGGCGTCGGTACGCCGCTGGCTGCAGGTTCGCTTGCGGCTGGCGGTCAACGAGAAGAAGAGCCAGGTCGCCCGCGTGAGCCGGTGCGCCTTTCTGGGCTTCGTGGTGGTGGGTCGGAAGGTGAAGATCTGTCCGGCGGCCAAATCGAGCTACAAGAAACGCATTCGTGAACTCACGAAGCGAAACCGCGGCGTGTCCTTGTCTCGTTGCATCGCGGAAGTGAACGCGTTCACGAACGGCTGGCTGGGATACTTCGGCCTATCGGACGTGTGGCGCGACTGGCGGATCTGGGATGAATGGCTGCGTCGTCGCCTGCGGGTGATGCAGCTGAAACTCTGGAAGCGTCCGTGGACCCGGTTCAAGAACCTGGTCGCGATGGGCGCGAGTCGTCGTCAGGCTGGTCGGATCCTCCGGAGTCGGAAGGGTCTCATGCGTTTGTCGAAGACCCCGGTGGTTCACGACGTCCTGAGTTCTCGCTGGTTCGACAAGGAGGGGCTACTTCGGCTGGAAACTCGGTGGTGGGCTCTTGCCCGACTTCGATGAACCGCCCAGTGCGTGATCCGCATGCTGGGTGGTGTGGGAGCTGGGGCGGGTGACCGCCCCGGCTACCCGATTTGGGCAGCGCCCCGAGCATACCGCGCTCACGCGGTTCGCGCAGCGCCCCACCCGCGAACACGTGGCGCCCTCTGTGTCGGGCACCCTTCACCATCAGCTCGAGAACGCGGCTTCCGCCCGCAGGCGGTTCCGAACCGAGCGGGGCGGCGCTCCCATCGACCGCCTCCCGGAACAGCTCGAGCAAATATCCCCTCTCCTGCAGCCACGACCGGGCAACAAGTCCGCCGTGCTCGCGCCGGCCCTCGCCGCGACTCCGCCGCGATGAGCCCGCCCTTCAGCGACGCCGCTATCCTGCCCATGCCGAGCCCGACTCGCGCGAGCGCCATACTCACTGACAGCCTGCCCAACACCATGGCGTTCACCTGCGAACCCGCCGCGCGAGCTCACGCGCAGCACGGCGCAGGACGCCATCGGCATCTGCGTGCGATCGTACACCAACGGGGTTCGTCAGGTGCAACG
>CAJXRJ010000929.1 GCA_913058555.1 uncultured bacterium | reverse complement strand
TGCCTAGTCTCGTGGGCTCGGAGATGTGTATAAGAGACAGCCCCAAGCCACTATTTTAAAGGGCTTTACGCCCACGCGCCCCGAAGTCGGGACCGAGAAACGTCCAGGCCCACGATCCCCCCAGTCGGCCCCCGGAGTGACGCCCGCCGCGGGCACACTCAGGGGAGCCAGTCCTAGGGGTGACTGGCGGGGCCGGGCCGGCTACAACCGCGCCTCTTCTCCTCCCCAATCCTCCTCCCATGATCCGACGAGTCTCCCTGGGCCGCCCCACTGGCCTCCGCTTTGCCCCCCGGGCCGCCATCGCTGCAATGGCCTTCCTTGGGGGGGGTCCGCTGGCCGCGGGCGGCCCCGCGAACAACATTCCCCTTACAGCCCTTCCCCAGGAGGCAGAAGAGGAAGCGGAGGACCAGCGCCCCGAGCTGGCCATCGAGGCCATCCGCGAAGGCGACTATGCCCGGGCGCGACGCCTTCTCGATGCCGTTTGGATCGACGATCGCACCGCTGCGGCGAAAAAGGCTCTCGCCGAGACCAACCCGTTCGTCGCCATCTCGGCCGTGGACGAAGCCCTGAGGGTCCCCCGCATCGTGCGCAGTGAGCGGGCGCCGCTCCTCATGCTCCGCGGCCGCGCCGCGTTCCAAGCCGCCACCCTCGATAGCCAGTGGGCCTCCCTTTTTGAGGAAGCGCAGGAGAACTTCGAGCAGGCCGCCAAAGAAGGCGCCGGCGTCTCCGCCGCCTTCAGAGCGAGCCGCGCCGCCCGCATGATTGGCGCCCCCGAGGACGCTCTTGAGCTCGCGCGTTCCGGCGTCCGCTACATCGACGGCGGCGAAGGCCGGGACCAGGGACTCGACGTCGATCAGCACTACGCGCGGACATGGGCTGAAGCCGCCTTCGGGCAGTACGTCCCCCTCGCATCCGCGGGGTCGTCGGACGAAGAAGCGCTCGCCACGCGCAAGGCTCTGTTCGACGAGACGAAGTCGGCACTTGAGCGCGTCATCGGCGCCCTCCCCACCGACACCTGGGCGTACGGGCAGCTCTCGAACCTGTACCTTTGGGAAGGTCGCGGCGACGAGGCGCTCCAAACAGCGGAAGCTGCGCTGGCCGCCGCTCCCAACGACAACGCTGCTCACATCGCACTGACCCGTTTGATCGGTGACCGCGCCCAGGCCGCTGCAACGGCGGACGGCGCCGATGGCGCCGCTGCCATCGAAGCTCGCTATGCCGCCATCGCGAAGCGCTACGCCCAATTCCGCGCCTCCTACCCAGAGAACGCGCTCGGCTATTGGTACAGCGCGTACGAGGACTTCTACAAGGCCTACGGACAGCTCAGCGCGCCGTCCGACGGCCGCGAGACTTTCGCCAAGGCCCAGGCCCTATTCGAAGGCTGCCGCAAGCGCGCCGCCGAGTACGGGCGGCCTTGCGTTGACTACGAGATCCTATGCCAGCTAGGCATCGCCTGGTGCCAGGTCAACGCCAACGAAATCGATGCCGCCGTCGACACCTTCCTTGGCGTGGATTCCATACGCACGGCGGAGGCCGCGAATGGCGCGACGCCGGCCCTCGAGATGAGCCTCTCGACCCAGGATGCAAACGGCGCCACAATCCCGCAGATCCCGTCCGCACGTGGCGGAATCGACTTCATTACGCGCAAGCTGACCGCCGACCCGTCGAACCGTGCCGCCCTCACGAAAGCGGCCGCGATCGCGGATCGTGTGTGCGCCCTGCGGCCAGACGACGGCAACCTCGCGAACAACGCAGGCTTCTTGAACCGCGACGCTTCGATGCTCTGGGAGGCCGTCGCCCAGCGGCGCTTCGCCCAGGCGTCCACGGACGACCAACGCAAAATCGCCGAGGAGCACCGCGCGAAGGCCCAAGCACTCATTGAAGCCAGCTGGAGGGCCTACCAGCGCGCGGCGGAACTGCTGCCCAACGATGTGCGCGTGGTGAACGACACTGGCCTCGTCATGGCGTACTACATCCGCACGGACCCCGAAGCGGCCGTGGGCTACTTCATGCGCTCGATCGCCGACGGCAAGGAGCAGCTCGAGGACGAGTCCATGGATCCCCGGACCCGCGCCACACTCACCGAGGCATGGGGCGACGCCCATGAGAACATGGGCATCATCGAGTGGACGATCCGGCGCAATCCGAAAGCAGCGCGCGAATGGTTCGCCCAGGCCCTTGAGATAGGGCCACCGTCGCGTGCCTGGATTGGCCGTCAGCTGATCCCCCTTCTCGATGCCTGGATCGAGACCGGCAAGGAGCCCAAAGATCTCGGCACGGTCGAAGCCCGCCGGGTTTGGACCCATAATCCAAAGCGCTAGCCCATTCCGGCGCGGCCGGTGGAGCCCGATCCCAAGGACGTACTCTGCCGGTTGCATCCAGTATTCTGTCTGTCTCTTATACACATCTCCGAGCCCACGAGACTAGGCATGATCTC
>CAJXRJ010000928.1 GCA_913058555.1 uncultured bacterium | reverse complement strand
GAGATCATGCCTAGTCTCGTGGGCTCGGAGATGTGTATAAGAGACAGGGCTGTGGAATTCCAGGAGGAGGCGGGTGATGTTCTGGCCTCGGCATCCGAAGGTCAGGCCGCACGAGCGGCGGAATTGGACGGTGTCGTCGTCCGTCCAGGAGTCGGGGTCCAGAGTGAACCGGTGGATGAGGCGGTGTACCTCGGCCTCCCAGGCCTCGACCAGGTCGGCTGCGCCCATCTCGTGCCAGTCAGGGTCTGACTTGAGGGCGTCGAGGGAGTGAGAGAGGAGAGCTTGGCGTGGGGCCAAGCTGAAGGAGTAGAAGAGCAACGTCTCTACTCGCTTTCGAAGGACCACCAGAGGGGGGTCCTTCTTGGTGCGGCGCGAGGGCGCTTGGGCGGGCTGGGCGGTGCTCCGGAGAGCCTCGGCGACGGCAGGTCGTGTCGGCAACGTCATGACACTGGGTTACCACGGGAGTCTCGCATTCGCTACTTAGTAAGACTCCCAAGGGCGGGAGACCGTGGACGTTCAAGATGTGCCCGTTGGACGTCGTTGGCTCGCGATTTCATTGAGCGAATCGGGTAACCGATGCACCAAGTGGCGGCTCTCGAGCAAATCACCGCGCCATGGGCCATGGGCAACGGGGGCGATGACCGGTGCCGCCCACGCGACTGCAGCTGGCCGAAAGGCGCCTCGTTTTTCTTGTCGATTCACCCTAAAAAATTCCATCGGTGAGGGGATGCAGTGACCCGGTGCGGGCGATGGCGCGCGCTCCGTGTGGATCCGTTGGCGGGCACACTCCGTGGCTTCCGAGCTGCGTCATCCGGAGCCTGCTCGCTGTCTTGCGCTGCGGCACGGCCGCCGGCGCTGCCCCGGGTCACGGAGCGGAGCCTGCGGGAGCCGGAGGGGCTCCGTTGACGTTCATGTCGTTGGGAGCTTTCGCGGTCAGTTCACGCTTGAGCGATCCCTGGGGAGCAATAGGTACACGCCCGCGCCCAATGCCAACACCGTCACGCCAATGAGCGAGACGCGGGGGTCGTCGCCGGTAAGGGTGGTGGCGAGGTTGCCGATGACGACGGCGATGGCGATGGCGACGTACATCATGGGGAAGAGCGGGAAGAAGGGGCTCTTGAAGGGGCGTTCAGTGCCGGCGCGATTGACGAGGACGATGAGGGCGAGGCCGGCCATGCCGTGGAAGATCCACTCGGCGAAGACGACGGCGCCGGTGAGGCTCTCGACGAACGCGCGGTCGCCGACGCTCCAGGCGATGTAGCCCAGCGCCAGGACGCACTGGGAGATGAGGGCCAGGACGGGGGCGCCCGTGGTGGCGTGGAGCTTGCCAAAGGCCTTGAAGAAGAGGCCCTCGCGGGACATGGCGACGTAGATACCGGGGGTCGTGATGAGGGTCGCGACCAGGAAGCCGAGGGCGGACACGGCCATGGCGGCGGTGACGAAGGTGGCGCCGATGCCTTCGCCCAGGGCGGCGTTGGCCATGCGGACGGCCATGGGGGGGCCGTCGCTGGACGCGATGCCGCCGATGCCCAGGACCTTGAGGTACGCGACGTTGATCAGGAGGTAGATGACGGCCACTCCCGAGACGCCCATGACGATGGCCTTCGGCAGGTTCTTCTGGGGGTCTTTGACTGAAGGGGCGACGTAGCTGAGGAGCTGCCAGCCGCCGTAGGAAAAGAGGACGCTCAGGGAGGCGGCGAGCATGCCCTTGGGCAAGGATGTGGACGTGACGTCGGCGGCGGCCACGGCGTCCGCGGCGGGGACTCCGTTGTAGATGGCAAGGCCCGCGACGACGAAGGTGCCGACGGCGCCGAGCTTCATGAACATGCAGAGGTTCTGGAAGATCGCGCCGCTCTTGAGGCCCAAGAGGGCGAGGGACGTGACGAAGACAACGACGCCGGCGGCGATGCCGACGACGCGGTAGTCGACCTGCTGCGCGGCGTCGGCGGCTGCCGTAATGTCGGGGGGCGGCAGGGGCGTTAGGAAGAGCTCGCCGACCTGGGCTGCGAAGAACTGGGCGACGAGGGCGCAGGCTCCGGTGGAGACGACGAGGAGGACGACCCAAGCGAAGAGGAAGGCGGCCATGGCGCCGAAGGCCTCGCGGAGCCAGACGTACCAGCCGCCGACGCGGGGGAAAGCGGCGGAGAGCTCGGCGAAGGTCATGGCGCCGGACATGGCGGCCAGCGCGCCCAGGGCCCACATGCCGAGGTAGGCGCCTTCGCTCGGTACGGCGCGGGCGATCTCGGCGGGGTTGAAGAAGATGCCCACGCCGATGATGCCGCCCATCACGAGCATGGTGGCGTCGAAGAGGGAGAGCTGGCGCGGTTCGGTCATGGGAAGACCATGCGGGGTGCGACAGGTTTGGTCCAGTGGGGAGTCGAGACGCTGCGTCTGTCTCTTATACACATCTGACGCTGCCGACGATATGCAGTGTGTAGA
>CAJXRJ010000927.1 GCA_913058555.1 uncultured bacterium | reverse complement strand
TTCCTTCCTTGGTCCGGTCGGCGAAGCCGACTCACGCCACGGCCAGGCACCTCGCCTCCGCGACCGCACCGAGGCTTGTCTGACCGGGGCTCTCCTGCCTCCAGTCCTCTGGTTCCCCCTGTGCCTTCGGCCCGGGGTCGAAGGGGGCTCGTTGGCAGGCGGTTCACACGGGGGAGCTGCGCCGTGGCATTCTGAGAGGGTTCACCGCTGTCCAGTTCACCGCCGAATCCAATGAACGCTCAACCACTTCCCACGGAGTCCGAAGTCCGAAACGTGGCCGATCGTGTAGCCATGGTCCTTCGGGAGCCATGTCCTGCGCGCGACATCAGAACCATGGCGGGGCTGCGGCAGGAGCTTCAGGCTCTTCGGTGGCGGCTGGTTCAGGGGGTTCAGGCGATTCGGTCGGCCGGGCCGCTTGACCTTGAGTCCCAGCGTCTCGTCAACGAAGCCAATTCGTGGCTCTCGCGATTTGGGGCCATCGAGTTCTGTGTCGCGGAGCAATTTGAGGGCAAGAGTCGCCCCCTGTATCCGCCCCCTCTCCCAGCCGATGACCTCGTGGCTCGCCAGGGCGAGATCATGGATCGATTCGTGGAGTCCTTGAACGGTTCAGGGGGAGTGGGCGCTCAGTCCGAGGCGACCAAGGCGGCAGGCTTCCACGCGGACGTTCGCTTGTCCACCAGGGCCTTCCTTGGTCACGCTCATGCCGCGGCGCGCGTGCTCTTGGCCCAGGGGCTGGAGGGGCCATCGACATTCCTGGACGTGGGGTGCGGCGCCGGCCAGAAGATCCTCCTTGGGCTTTCGTTCTTCGAGCGTTCAGACGGCGTCGAGCTGGACGAGGGCTACGCTGCCGCCGCCCAGGATCTCGTTCGCCGGATGAACAGTCCCGCTCGAGTCTTCAAGGAGGACGCACTCGAGTTCAACGGGTACGGAGAGTACCGCGTGGTCTACTTCTTCAAGCCCATGGCCGACCCGGCGGGGCTGGCTCAGCTAGAGCGACACATCGCCGAGGGCGTGCGGCCGGGGACGATCCTGATCGCGCCGTACTCCGGCTTCGCTGACCGAGCCGAGTCCTACGGAGCGAGTCCCATCGAAGGCGCCGTCTTCCTGGCGGGTGCTGGTGCAGGGGAAGCCGAAGCGCTGCGGGAAGAGGCCATGAAGATCGGGACCTTCATTGCCCATGGCCGGCCGCCCATCATGGTGGACGCGGTGTGGCAACAGCTCGTGATGGCGAGCTGGATGCGCGGCTACAACCCATTCCCGTAACCATCGTTCACGGGCGGATGGGGAGCCTTGCCGCACCGTGCCCCAGCCCTCCATACGGCCCGTCACTTGGTGATGGCCATGGAGCGCACGTGGGCGAGGGGCAGCCACCGGGCCGCTGGGATTCCCGGACCCCTCGGCGCGTCCGGTGCAGGGGTGAGGCAGACTCCCCTCTGGGCGTCCAAGGCGGCGAAGATCCCCGATACAGCATGGCCGGCGATCTCCACCTGCACGGGCTTCCCCGCCTGGACGCAGTGCCTGAAGAAGCTCTGGAAGAGGGCGTCCGAATCCTCGCGGGCGACCCGTGTCCTGGTGGCGAGGGCCGCCAGGAGGGTCACTTCGGGGTCATGTCCTCCGGGCTTGGCGCCCGCTTGGGCCTGGCCCTGCCCCTCGCCCTTGGGGAGCAGCGCCGCCACCTCGCGATCGGCCAGCGCAGCGGCGGTGGCGGGGCCTTCGAGGGCCTCCGCATGCACGTTGACGCCGATCCCGAGCACGTACGTGGCGGGCCCCTGGGGCGTCAGCCCACGGGACTCGGCGAGGATGCCGCCGAGCTTCGCGCCGTCCTGGTTCACGAGGTCGTTGGGCCAGTCGAGTTGTGCGGGCACCCCGAGGGCGGCGGCGAGATCCAGGGCGGCCAAGGCGCCGGCGATGGTCCAGAGCCCGGCGACCGGGAGCGCCGGGGTTTGGAGGATCACGCTCACGTAAAGCCCGCCGGGCTCGCTTCGCCAGGACCGGCCGCGGGTGCCGCGGCCCGCCGTTTGGCGCGCCGCGATGAACACGTCCCCTGGCTGGCCGTCACCCCGTGCTAGGGCGGCGAAGGCAACCTCGTTGGTCGAATCGACCTCTTCGAAGCGGTGAATGCGCCAGTCCATCGTCATGGGGCCGCTTGGGTGCTGGACCCAGCGCGCTACTTCTTTGGCTCTGTCGCCGCCTTCGGAGGCCACACGAAGGCCGCATCGGAGATCGGGATGCCGTAGCCGATCGTGTACACGGCCGTGCGGTCAGGGAGCGCCTGGACGCTGACGACGACGCCGACCACTCGGCCCTGGGCATCAGTGATGGGCCCGCCGCTGTTCCCCGGATGCACGCCGGCGTCTACCTGCATTTGCCCGCCCACGTTGCGGGACAGGATCCCGCGGCTGTCTCTTATACACATCTCCGAGCCCACGAGACTAGGCATGATCTCGT
>CAJXRJ010000926.1 GCA_913058555.1 uncultured bacterium | reverse complement strand
TATCGTCGGCAGCGTCAGATGTGTATAAGAGACAGGCGTGATAGTGCTGACCGATGAAGGCGAGCAGCCGAGCCTGGACGTCGTGCAGCGAGCTCTGCGTACCGATGTGGTCCAGGCTGCCGCCGCGCAGCGTGCGCCAGAAGCGCTCCATCTTGCCGCGCGCCTGAGGGTCGTACGGCTCGGCGTGGACGACACGGATCCCGAGTCGCTCGCCGGCGAGGTGCAGCGCCTCGCCGCGGTAGGTCGCACCGTTGTCGAGGTACAGCGTTCGGGGCGGACCAGACTGGCGGAGCGCTTGGACGAGCAGCTCGAGCATGTCGACCTCGCGCTCCGACGAGAACGCGCGGATGCCGACGATGAAGCGGGACGCGTCGTCGAGGATCGCGTGGACGCGTAACGGCACGGATCGGCCATCGATCTTCAGGGCGGGCCCGTGGCAGACGTCGGCGTGCCAGAGCGCGTCGGGCGCACTTGCTTGCCAGCGACGTCGGCGACCGCGTGCGCGAAGCCGACGAGCGCTTCGGTCGAGCCCGTGCTGCACGAGCAGTCTGCGAATGGTCTGCTCGGAGACTTCGCCCTCGCCGAGGCGGCCGTCGGCGACGAGCGTGCGCAGTAGGACGGAGACGCTCACCTCGGGACGCTCCTTCGCGATACCGAGGATGAGCTGTCGCTGCGCGTCGGTGAGCGCCTGCGCATACCCGCGATCGGATCGCGGACGAGGCTCAAGGCCAACGAGCCCCCGCGCCTTGTACGCGTAGTACCAGCGCTCGAGCGTGCTCACCGAGTACTGGTAGCTGCGCCCCGCCCAGGGCGGGCGAAAGCGCTGGACACTGAGTCTGCGCAGCTCCGCGGCGAGATCGCCGTGGGCGAGCTCGCGCGCGGTGAGGGCGCCGATCACCCCTGCGCGAAACAGAGCAACGGCCTCACCGTGGCTCTTCGGTCGGATCGATTCGGACATGCAAGCCTCCTTGCGTTGGGGCCGCCGAGGACGGCCGGTGGAACGCAGGAAGGTCTGCCGCACCCGACTGGCATCGGGGCAGGATCCGAGCCGGTGGGACGGGTATGTGCTCGTGCACTCGTTACACGCGCCCTCTTTCACCGTGCGCGGCGCCGTACACCTCGGCGAGTCGGAGCGGTCCCATCGTGGACTGCGGCAGCCGAGCGACGAGTGCACGGACGGCGGTCGCGGCGAGGACGTGCGCCGGGAGCCCGTCCGGGAGGCGACGACGGAGCGGCCAGAGGTGCCCCTCGCCCACGGCGAACGCCCACCGGCCGAGCGACGCCCAGCGCGTCTGCGTCTCGATGGCGACGTGGCGCCAAGGGCTCACCGTGTCGCGGACGACGGCGGGCTCTTGGCCGAACACGGCCCACAGCGCGAGCGCGGCCGCGATGGCGCCACCACCGTAGCGACGTCGCGGAAGGATGCCGCGAGGGCCGACACGAATGATCGTCAGGCACGTGAGGCAGCGGTAGCGGCGGATGAGAAGATCCCAGAACTCTGGCGTCTCTCCCTCCTCGACCGGGCCCCAGACGTCACGCCGAACCAGCCCGTGCCCGTGGATGCCGAGCGTGTGACCGGGACGACGGCTCGGCGCCCTACACAGCGTACACCGCGCCGGACGAACCTCGTGAACCCCGGGCACCTCCTCCAACCACTTCTTGATATCGATCGCCGATTGGACGATCCCTTGGACGCTTCGTGTTTTCGAAACTACTCCACGGAGCACCGGCGGGCGGGTGTTGCTGTCACCCGTCCGCCACCTTCTCCGGCCTCCTCGGGCCAGGCGCCTACGACGAGCGCCGGTGAGGGACCACCTCCAAGATCATCGACGGACCGACGTGGGGCGCCGACCAGAGCTCCGTCACGCAGTCTGGTCGTTGGACGGTCGCTGCGCAGCAACGGGCGCGGTCGCTAACAGTTCAGGAGAGCAAGGACGTGTTCAACGCCGTCAACGCAATCTGCGACCTGGTCTTGCACCAGTTCGAGGATGCTCGACGCTTTCTTCCGGCTCTCGAGTGGGCCGTGGACGAGATCGTCGACAACATCGTTACGCACTCGGATACGCCTGTGCCTGGCGCTGTGTGCGCTCAGTACTTCCCGCGGCGCCACCGCCTCGATGTTGGATTCTGCGATGTGGGCCGGGGGATCAAGAAGAGCCTCGAGTCCTACGAGAAGCTGTGGAGCCACGGCGACGCGATCACCAAGGCGCTAGAGCGTGGGGTGACCCGAGATCCGGCAGTCGGCCAGGGCAACGGGCTCGCTGGAGCGCGAGAGATTCTCGACCTCAACGGCGGGAACCTCCAGTTGTGGACGGGCGACGTCGTCTGGGACTCGAGCGCACCGGCGAATCGACGGTTCACGAAGATCCCTCAGCTCCCAGGGACCGGAATCCAGCTCTCGTTCGACACGCGAAGGCCAGTGAACCTCGAGGACACCTTCCTCGGGCTGTCTCTTATACACATCTCCG
>CAJXRJ010000925.1 GCA_913058555.1 uncultured bacterium | reverse complement strand
CGTGTCTTCGATCCAGTACGAGTCGTTGTTCTCGTAGCCAGAACCGGTGCCGGGGCAGCCGCCAGCTTCACCGAAGTAGGTGTTGGAGCCGGAGACAGGGTTGCCCGTAAGCCAACCCGTGTCCGTCACAGCGGGGTCGCCACAGATGAAGGGACCAGCGTTAGCGACGCCCGTTCCGGTGTACTCGTAGCTGATACCGATGGAGTCGAGGGCGGGAATGCCGTCGAAACCCGGGGCAGCGGCGCCACCATCAGCTTGGAGGGGGAACTCCTCGCCGGTGCCGGTGGCACTGGTGAGGTCGAGCGTGGAGATCCAGCAACCGTTGGACGGGAAGCCGGTGACCACAACGGTGCCCACGGCAGCTTGCGTGGCAAGCGTGCAGGGAGCGTGGTCGTCGAAGAACTTAAGGGTCCAGCCAGCAACACCAGCGATCGGATCGAGGTCGCAGTAAGCGAACTGGATCTCGGTGACCTGGTTGATGTCGGTGGTGGCACCACCGTTAGCGAACACGGTCGGGTTCGTGGTGCCGGGCACAGCACCCTCGTCGATCAGCTGACCGAGAGCGGCCGCGCCGAGCGGGCCGATCGTCGGGTAGTAGTAGCCCGACTGAGCCGTGTTGCTGTAGATGTTGTCAGAGAGACCGAAGTTGGCCACGACCGTGTTGGCGCGGGTCCAGGTTCCGGTAGCGACGTGATAAGTACCCGCGTTCTTGACGGTGCTCGTGATTTTCACGGCGTTGTCGAGGTTCGGGGTGGTCTGCGCGGCGGCAGACGCCACCAGGGCAAAAGCGCTGGCGGTGAAGAGCGAAGAACGAAGCATCAAGCAGTACTCCAAGAAGGAATGAGTGGGTCGGAGAGAACCGTACCTAGGTATACGCTTCCCACCTGGGGTCGTCAAAGAACTCATCTCTCCGAGAAGAGGATGGGTCCAGATTCGATCCATGGTCACGCAAATGCGCACAGGAAGTGACGGCGGGGCAGAACAGCAGGTTCCGTCCTCCGCACGCAATTGACGTTATCCGCCCGTGGCGAGTCACGGCAGGATTTAGTGGCCCAAGGAAAAAGATTCCGGATGCGGTGGCCGGATCTTGACTCAATCGGGGATGGCGTCCCGGCGCACCCCCTCCTAGGGCCCCAAGAACGGCCATCGCCGATTCGCCGTGCCGATCGGGCAAGGAATGGAAGTCCCTGAGATTCTGCCTTCGACTGGCCGTGGGGCCTTCCCGACCCAGCGACGGGTCTCGATCAAGCGAATCAATACGGGACGCCGGGAGAGACCCACCCCGCCGGACCCTACTCCTTTGGGCGACCGGGAAGAACCGCGTTGGTCCTTCGAACATAATCCCGATAGGCAGGCTTACGGTCCGCGATATCAGCCTCGGTCAGCGTGACGCCGGACACCTTCAAGAGCATGAAAGTAATGAAGGCCGAACCGATCAGAGCCCAATAGAGCCCCTGGCCAGCGCCGGCGGCTCCGATTCCCCACCAGAACACCATCTCGCCGAAGTAGTTCGGGTGGCGCGAGTACCGCCAGAGCCCCGTGTCCATCACACCCTGATCCGGCGACGGGGCGCCACGGGCCCCGGATCGACCCTCTTCGGCAGAAGCAGGCCGGCTTGGGGCGGAGGCCGAGGCCTCCGACCGGAGGTGCTTGTAGTGGGCGAGCTGCCCATCCGCGATGCTCTCGTAGGCGAACCCTGCGGCCGCCAGCCCAAGGCCCAACCATGCCACCGGCCCCGGGGATGGAGCTCCGGTCACGAGGGCCATGAGGGGAAGCGCCACGATCCAAGCGAGCACGGCCTGGAGCAGGAAGACCACGTAGTAACTCCTCCACCACCACTGATCGCCCCGCTTCTCGCGCATCGCCCGGTAGCGCCGATCCTCCCCCACGATGCCGTGGCGAATGTGAAGGTGGACCCCCAATCGGAGGGCCCAAACGCCCACGAGAACGATCGCGACGAGCCGTGCCCCGGTGAGGTGCGCGCCCGTGTCCACGGCATAGACGAAACCCACTGTCCAGATGGCCACTCCCCAGACGGGATCGATGATGCTCGCGTCCCGGTCCCGCAGGTGGATGGCCCAAACCGCAGTGAGAAGCAGACTGACCGCGAGAAGGGCGATCAACGAGGAAGAGATCACGAACATGGGCGGTGATTCGCTGGGCAGGCGCCCGTGGATGTGGGGCGCGTGGGTGGGTGCCGGGACAATTGGGCGTCGGGGTCCCAGCCGAATGCACCTGACCGAATCCGACGTGCCGTGCCGATGCCTCCACCCGTCCGTGAGGCTATCCTCACCTCTATGTTAAAGGCGGCACTCCCCACAGCAAAGGCACCTCGCGTCCGTTGCCCCCTGCCCCACGTCGCCGTGAACAGGCAGGTGACGACCCGACGCCGCGCCGCAGCCCTTGCCGGGCTCTGGCTGATGGTAGCCCTGTCTCTTATACACATCTCCGAGCCCACGAGACTAGGCAT
>CAJXRJ010000924.1 GCA_913058555.1 uncultured bacterium | reverse complement strand
GGCGTTCGAGGGGCGGTTTTCTGGATAGTTGAATTGTTCAACGGCCTGCTAGGGGAGCGGCGTCTCTTCGCCCAGCCAGGTAGCCAGCCCGGTAGCCAGCCCGGTAGCCAGTCCCGGAGTGAGCCTCGTATCGGGCCTTGGTACCCGGTGAATGGCGTTCAGGCCGCCCGCTTGTCTCGAATCAGGATGAGCGTGCGCCCATGAACCCGGTCCCACGGCACATCCTCTATACCCCTCTCCCCTTCGGGCCCCGCGCTTTCTATGTGGGCGACCCGAAGGAAGAAGGGGAATATGAACACAGCTATCAAATCGTCGAGGCTGCCCGGGTCCACGGGCAGCTCCGTCCTGCGGCGCGGGCTCTTGGGTCGCGCCACTTTTGGCCACCGTCGCGTAGCGCGGGAAGAGCTCGACACGTTGGGCTACGACGCCTGGCTCGACCGGCAGCTTGAGCCGGATTCCGTGGCCGATGGCGACCTTGATGTGCGCCTTGCTCCGTACCCGTGGCTTGGGCGGACGCCGTCGGAGCTTCGCGCGCAATTCACGGGGGGCGGATGGGCGCTTTCCGAAGGGTCGAAGGCCGTCCGCTTGTTGCGCGCGACCTACTCGGAGCGTCAGTTGTTCGAGCGTGTTGTCGACCTTTGGAACGACCACTTCAACGTGCCCTTCACGGCCCAAGACGCGAACTACCTGCGCCCCTATCACGAACGCCATGTGATTCGCGCCCACGCGTTGGGCAAGTTCCCGGACTTCCTTTGGGCGGTCATGAGGAGCCCCGCCATGGGGGCCTACCTCGACCAGGATTCCAACCTGGCGGGGGATCCCAACGAGAACTTCGCCCGTGAACTCTTGGAGCTCCACACCCTCGGGGAGGGCAACGGGTACACCGAGAACGACGTGCGTGAAGTGGCCCGTTGCTTCACGGGGTGGGGATATGTGCGCCACTGGCAAAGCGGTGAGTTCGGGACGTTCCGGTTCGACCCGGCGCTCCACGATGATGGACCGAAGAACGTGCTGGGCCATGCGCTTCCCGCGGGTGGGGGCGAGGCGGACGGCGCCATCGTGCATCGCATCCTCAGCCGCGACCCCCGGACAGCGCGCATGGTGGCGTTCAAGATCGCCCGTACGTTCCTTGGGCAGGAGGCAGCTGATGGCCAGGTGATGCTTCCCACTGGGGAGTCGATCCTCGACCGTCTTGTACGGATCTACCTTGGGACCGGGGGGGACATCCGGGCAATGGTGCGTGAGGCTCTAAGTCAGGGGACGCTCACCGCCGTGGCCCCTTGGAGGCGCCGCAAGCTGAAGGCACCTTTCCACTTTGCGGTGTCGTTGCTGCGGGCGACCGAAGCCCGGGTGACATCGCCTACGACGGCGATCTACGCTCTGGAGGGGCTGGGCCAAGTGCCCTTTGAATGGCCCGATCCCGACGGCTATCCGGACGACGTCGATTCGTGGGCCGGGACCTTGGCCCCGCGCTGGAAGTTCGCGTCGAACTTGTTGAACGGGTGGGCGAGCTGGGCGGATGTCGACGCCGCGGACCTGTCGGCGCTTTGCGCTGGCGCAGGGCCTCCCCACTGGGGCCGGTGCGTGTCGGCGGTGTTGACCGCCGGGGAGATGGAGCCAGGCGACGTGGCCCAGGTTCAGAGCTTCGTCAACCAGTCGTCTGCGCCGGGTGCCGCCGATCTCATCGGAGCCTTCGAGCTTGGTGCTTCTTCCCCCTCCTTCCAGACCTACTGATCCCATGGCTCCGAATCACACCGATCACAAATCCCGGGGTCACTGCGCCGGGGGCCTTCCTCCCATGACCCGTCGTGCGCTCCTTCGCGCCGGCGCCACCGGAGCCGCGGCGACTTTGGCCGTGCCCTCGGCACTGGCGACCAAGGGAAGGCCGAGCGTCACGGATACGCTGGTGGTCCTGAACCTGCGCGGCGGCCTCGATGGGCTCGCTGCGTGCATCCCGCTCTTTGAAGGGGCTGCCCTGGGCGCCCAGCGACCGGACTTGCTCGTGCCTACCGGGGCGGGCAGCGGTGCGGTCGTGCTCGATGGCTCCTATGCGCTGCACCCCTCACTTGCGCCATTGGAGTCGAGCTACCGGGACGGGGAGCTGGCCCTCATTCATGCCACGGGGTCCTTGGATCCCACACGCTCGCACTTCGCCGCTCGGCGCGCCATCGAGGCGGGCACCGTTGGCGGCGCCGTTTCTGGCGTGCGGAGCGGGTGGATGGGGAGAGCCCTCGCAGAAGTACCTGAGTCAAGCGCCATCGCGCCCAGGGGTGTCGCGCTCGGGGCCGTCTTGCCACGGGCCTTGGCGAAGGGCCCACGGGTCGTGCCCGTGGGCGATCCCCGGGGCTTCTCCGACTACGGCAACAGCTCCAATTCCGTCCGGCGCCGCTCCGCCCTTGCGGCCATGTCCCGGGGGGCCGGGGGCGTGTCCGCGGCGGGGCTGTCTCTTATACACATCTCCGAGCCCACGAG
>CAJXRJ010000923.1 GCA_913058555.1 uncultured bacterium | reverse complement strand
AAGAGACAGCCCCCGCAGTCCCCGGCCAGGCCCCAGCGGGGTACGAAGAGCGGCTTCCCTGGATTTCTCCTCGACGCATCCTTCGACGGAATCTGCATCCTTGTGGATCGGGCGGCCTCAACCGCCCTTGCCAACAACACCCTCGTCCGGGTTGAAATCGTGACGGCATCGGCGGCCTTCGAAGTTTTCGGCGCAATTCGCCATAGCGGCAAGGTTCGCCGGGGCGCGCGACTCGGTATTGAGACAGGCTCCTTCCCCCACGCTCACTGGCCCGAAAGCCAAGAGCGCCACCTCCGCGATTTCGTGTTGGAGCAACAACGGGCGGAACTACAGCGTCGGCGCAGCGCCTGAGTCGCTTCGAACGTTCCTCAGGGCCTGTTATCCGTGGTATTGTCGGGGGACGATGCCGACTCGACCCCGCGCGAACCAGCCGACCCGTGAGCCTGTCCCGCACGTCTTCCCCGAATGGGGAGTAGACGTCTTCGAAAGCCACCACGCCGCAGGCTGGACCATGCCCCCAGCCGCCCACGACTTCATGAAGCTGATCTTGGTCCATGACGGATCAGGACACCTGGAGGTGGATGGCGAAGTCATCCCGTGCCGGCGTGGCAATGCGCTCATCATTCCCATGGGCATGACCCATGTCATCGCGGACTCCGCGGCGCATCCGATGTCGCTCTACGTGGTCAGTGTGCAGCCACGCATCTTGGAAGCGTCGTGCTTCCGTCCGAGCATCCTTCCGAGCGGCGTGATCCAGCTCAGCGAACACGCTGCAGAGAAGGTCGAGCGGGGCATGCGACGGCTTCTCTTCGAGCAGACCCTGGACCTCCCCACCACCGGCGCCCAGATGGTGGCGCTGACCCTGCGCCTCTTCGTCGACGTGGCCCGCATCCTGGCGAGCCCCCTCGACGAGACCGCGCCAGGACCCGTGCCCCAGGTCCCCCGCGGATCCGACAGCGTCACGCGCATGCGGTCGTACGTGGAGGACCTCGCGGAGAACTTCTTCGAGGCGACCAACCTCGACGCCGCGGCCTCAACCCTTGGGCTCTCCCGACGCAGGTTCACCCAGCTCTTCCGCGAGGTCGCCGGAACGTCCTGGCTTGCCTACGTGCGCCGACTGCGCATCGATCACGCAAAGAAGCTGCTCGAGTCCACGGACCGTACGGTCCTTTCGGTGGCCTTCGAGTGTGGCTTCGAGGATCTCTCCACGTTCTACCGTGCCTTCAAGCGCGAGACCGGCGATAGCCCCAACAAGTGGCGAACCACGAAGCCGGAAGACGATCACGATGGACCCCCGAGTGACGGAACGGGACTGGGCCAAGAGCCAGGCCTGGGACGATCCCCGGAACAACCTAGCGACGAGGTGGCCTGATGATGACGCTGATCGGCTCCGTGATTCTGTCGGCGGGGCTCCACGGCCCTGGTCTCTCCATTGGGCTCCCTGAGGCCTCTCCCCAGTCCAAGATCCCGAGGATCGAAGAGCCCGCGAGCGATCACGAGTACCCCGCGTACATCCGGTCCACGCTCTCGAAGAAGGAAGCCGCCGGCCCAAAACCCCGGAACAAGGTCCTCGACCTGCTCGGCCTCGGCATCCGCGAGAAGACCATCTTCAACGTGAACGTGTACTCGTACGTGCTCTACGTCGATCGCGCGTTCGTGAAGAAGGAGTTCGCGAAGTACAAGGGCAAGAAGCTTTCGAAGGTCGAGAAGGACGCGGAGCTCTTCAAGACCCTGCTGACCCAGAACACCACCAAGGAACTGCGCATCCGCTTCTGCCGCAAGGTAGACGCCGAAGACGTGGTCTCAGCCTTCGAGGATTCCCTGAAGCCACGCATCCTCGCCGCCAAGGCAAAGATGAAGGGCACGGAAAAGGAGAAGCTCAAGTCCCTCGAGGCGTTCCGAGCGTTCTTTGACCTGGACAAGCTGAAGAGCGGCAACGAGCTGCGCTTCACATGGCACCCCGACGGCACGCTGACGACGATCGTCACCGGCGAGCGCAAGCCAGACGTCGAAGACAAGCACCTCGCGCAGGCTCTGTTCGACGTCTACCTCGGCGATGACCCCATCTCGAAGTCGGGCAAGAAGAACCTCGTGAAGCGGCTTCCCGAGCTGGTCGCCAAGTGAAACGGCGATGACCGGCGAACTCCCAACCCTCGAACTCCTCGAGGCGCGGCACAACTTCCCGTGCCCCTACACCTTCAAGGTCATTGGCAAGACCGGCACCAGCCTCGAGTTCCGGGTGAGCGCCTGCGCCAAGGACCTCCTCGGCCTCGACGTCGCCCCACCGACTTCCGTCAAGACAACCGCCGGCGGCCGCCACGAGTCCATCACGGTCGAGCCAACCTGCCCGCGCGCCCAGACCGTCCTTGACCTCTACGCAGCCCTGCGTGGCCTCGATGGCGTGCTCTTCTTGTTCTGACCCTGTCTCTTATACACATCTGACGCTGCCGACGATATGCAGTGTGTCGATCTCG
>CAJXRJ010000922.1 GCA_913058555.1 uncultured bacterium | reverse complement strand
GCGGCGGTACGGCACGCGACCCGCGCGACTCGCGAAAGCCACCCTCGGCTCGAACGCTGGCTGGATTGGCGCCGCGCGTTTGACCGTCTAGCGATTCAACTGGCCTGCGAGGCGTTCGAAGGGCCATGCACTGGAAGGCCCACCGGCTCCGGCAGCCCCCGAGATCGCGCACCGCGCGCCTCGAATCGTGGAGCGGGCGGGATAGAGCGGTATCCTGTGGGCGCCCATGAATGCGCATCCCACCGGCCCTTCTTCCGGCCCTTCTTCCGGCCCTTCTTCCGGCCCACCTTCCGGCCCCTCTTCTGGCCCCCCTTCCGGGTTACCGACGACCCGGCTCTCCGCCGCCGGGCTCGCGGCCCTGCGCAAGGTCGTCGGGGAACGTGGCGTCCGCGCAGATTCGATCGCCAAGACCGCGTACGAGTCCGATGGGTTCATGCTGCAGCGTGAAGCGCCGGAGGTCGTGGTTCTCCCCCGCACGACCGAAGAAGCGGCCGCCGCGATCAAGATCCTGCGGGCGGAGGGCCTCGTCGTCGTGCCCCGCGGCGCGGGCACCGGACTGACGGGAGGGGCGCGCCCCGTGCGCGGCGGCGCCATCGTCGGCACCGCGCGCATGCGGGACATCCTCGAGATCCACGAAGTGGACCGTTTCGCGCGCGTTCAGGCGGGCGTGGTCAACGTACACCTCTCGGGCGCGTGCAAAGACGCTGGCCTCTTCTACGCGCCGGACCCCTCGAGCCAAACCGCATGCACCGTCGGCGGGAACGTGGGCAACAACTCAGGCGGCCCCCACTGCTTCAAATACGGCACCACGACGCGGCACGTACTTGGCATGACACTGGTCGATTCCGAAGGCGACGTCCACCGCGTGGGCGGCGTCGAACCGGACCCGACGGGCTTCGACTTCGTCGGTCCCCTCGTCGGCAGCGAGGGCATGCTCGGCCTCTGCACGGAGGTCACCGTTCGCCTCTTACCGGAACCAGAGCGGGTCGAAACCCTCCTCGTTCTGTTCGAGTCCTTGAACGCTTGCTGCGACGCCGTTTCCGAGATGATCGCCAGGCGCCTGGAGCCGTCCGCCATCGAGATCCTCGACCGCCTGACCATCGAAGCCGTGGAAGCCAGCGTCTTGCGCGCGGGTTATCCGGCGAACGCTGACGCTGTGATGCTGGTGGAAGTCGAGGGCGGCGAAGAGGAAGTCGCCGCGACCAGCAGCGATATTGAGGCCGTCGCGAAGGAGTTCGGCGCCTTCGAAACGCGCCGCACCACCGACCCCACCGAACGCAAGAAGCTCTGGGCAGGACGCAAGGGCGCCTTCGGCGCCATGGGCCGTATCGCACCGGACCTCTACGTTGCCGACGTCGTCGCTCCGCGCACGAAGCTGCGCGAGATTGTCAAGGTCGCGGCAGAAGCGTGCGGGGAACGAAAACTCAAGCTCTCGAACGTCCTCCACGCCGGCGACGGCAACCTACATCCGAACATCTCGTACGACCGGCGCAACCCGGACGAGGTCCGGCGTGTCCTCGAAGCAGGCAGGGTCATCATGGAGGCCTGCGTCGCGGCGGGAGGATCGCTGACCGGGGAGCACGGCGTCGGGCTCGAGAAGCAGGGCGAGATGTGCCTTGTGTTCAACGACAACGACCTCAGCGCCATGCACGACCTCCGCCGTACGTTCGACCCCCACAGCTTTTGGAACCCAGGCAAGATGATTCCGGTGCGCGGCTGCCGTGAGATCGAGTCGAGGCCCCTGGGCGATGGGACGGGACCGGATACCAGCGGCGGGGCCCAGCCATGAGCGCCACCGACGAAGGCTTGCGGGCCCTTGGCCTGGGCCTTGAGCAAGGGCCCCTCGGTCCCCTCTGGGAACCAGCCTCCGACGAAGCACTGCGCGATGCCCTTCTCGAAGGCGCCGAATCCGGCACGCCCATGGCGCCCCTTGGAACGGGCTCGAGCGTGCGCGGTTGCCGCCCGGCCCAGACCGCCGGCCAAGCACCCGTTACGTGGCTCTCCACCCGTTCCCTGATCCCAAGTGGCGGCACTGGGATCGTCGAGTACGTCCCTGGTGACGGCACGATCACCGCCCAAGGAGGCACGCCGTGGGCGGAGCTCCGGGAGGCCGTTCTCGCGGGCGGGCATCGGCTGACGCCGGCCATCCACGGCGACGCCACCCTCGGCGGCGTCATCGCCGCCGGCCGTTCGGGCCTCGACCGCTGTGCCTTTGGACCTGTCCGCCACCATGTCCTTGGGCTGCGCGTCATGGACGGCACGGGGCGCATCGCGCGCTCGGGCGGACGGCTTGTCAAAAACGTCACCGGCTTCGACCTGCACCGCGTGCACACCGGCGCCGCGGGAACCCTCGGGGTGCTCCTCGAAGCCTCACTGAGGCTCATGCCGATCCCCGAATCCGAAACACTGATCGAGTCGGAGCCCCTCGGGCTGTCTCTTATACACATCTCCGAGCCCACGAGACTAGGCATGATCT
>CAJXRJ010000921.1 GCA_913058555.1 uncultured bacterium | reverse complement strand
TTGAAATGAGCACCGATGAGGAGGCCATGGCCTCCTCATCGGTGCTCATTTCAACGAAGCCGAAGCCGCGAGCGCGGCCAGTTTCACGGTCAACCATCACGTGCACGTCGGAAACGGTTCCGTTGGCGGAGAACGCCTCGCGGATGCTGTCTTCAGTCGAGTCGTAGGAGAGGTTTCCGACGTAGAGTCGCTTGCCCATTAGTATCTTTCTTCTTTCGATCGGTCAGGAGTGCTGACCGTTGGCCACGGATTAGCCGCGCCGGGAGTCGGGGCCGCCCATCGAAACTAGAGCTTCGGGGACGGCACAAAGGTGAGCCGGGAGTTTAGGCGCAACAGGGGGCCCACCGGGGGGGCAAAGGAAGAACTCCGTGGGAGAAGTCTTCCCAAAGACCCAACGCGCCAGGGCCAACGGAGGACCCCTAACATGGGCCAAAGGGCCACTATCTGGGCCTAGGGGCCCGATGGGTCGACCCTGTGCCTTTGATTCGACCGGACGAATCTCGGTCGAAAATTCGCCCAAGTTTGATGGGTAGCAGGCGGGTCATCCGACCTCCGGATACCGTTTACGGGCTCGCATATCCGTTTTCCTTGCCCGATCCACACGACGAATGACGACTCGCTCAGCTCAACCGATGGGGATGCTCGCGCTTGCCCTGATGTCCTCAGCCACGCTCAACGGCTGCAACGAGGGCGGCCAAGGCAGCCCGACCCAACCGGTCGTCACGGCAGTAAGCACCGGCGGAGGCTCCACGCTGAGGCTCAATCGGGTGACCAACGGCTTTGGCCAGATCCTGCCGCACCGTGCCCCCGAGCTGGATGCTGGCGGGACCCCGACGGGCAACATCGTGGACCTGTTCTCGATCAGCCAGATCCGCGACCAGGTACGGACGCCCAATTCGATCTTGCCCCCGGCCACGTTCCCCACGGGTCCGCTGCTCCCGAACGGTCAGCCTGGCAATCACTTCTTCCTCGCGAGGTTCAGCTCGGCCGTGGACCCGGCGACCGTCTTTGACCTGGCGAGCGGCACTGGCCTGTCGCGCTCGGTTTCGCTGACGGCCTTCGACTCGGCCACCGGTGTGCGCAGCCCACTCTCCGCACGCGTGTTGGTGGGCGGCGTCACCGCCGTTCAAAGCCCAAGCGGCCCCGCCCTGAAGACGTGGGCAAGGGTCCTCCCGGGCCAGGGCCTCCTTGAGGCCCTGCTCCCCGAAGCGGCGGGGATCCCCAACGTCCCGGGACGCAGCCGGCTCGTGGCGGAGAACTCCATCCTGGTGATCGCGGACTCCGACGGAGACTTGTCGACGTTCGAGGCCTTTCCACAGGGTGTCCAAGTCGAACTTCGCCTCGGCCCCGGAATCCAAAGCGCCGGCGGCGGTGCCTTGGCGAACCTCGCGCTCGCCTCGACCACAGTCGGGCTCGATACACAGTCGCCCGGGGCCCTCTTGGATACGACCGGCGCTCTCTCGATGTCGCCGAGCAACGGCGCCACGGACGTCGATCCCCAGACGGAGATCCAGCTCGCGTTCTCCGAACCGATTCAGCCCCTGTCCATCGGTGTACTCAATGGCGCCGGACTCGGTGTTCCTGGGCCCGCGCTGGACATCACGTTTGGTCCGGCCAGTTCGATCACGCGGATGCCGTACACGGTCGAGCCCATGAGCCCCTTCGACCTGTCGCGTTACCGAGTCATTCCGGCGTACGCCTTCCCCGGTGCACCGGCACCCGGCGTGTCGACGCCGTTCACAAGGGTGGACGTCAGCCTTAGCCCAAGCGTCGTTCTCGACCTCAACCAGAACGTCGCCCCCATCCCCGCAGCGGCGCAGTTCGAGCTAGGCGTTGGACCCGGGCTGATCAACGCCCCGGTCACGCCGGGGGCGATCATGGCGTTCGGGCCAGGCAGCACAGGGACGGATCGGCTGAGCGTCATCGACCTCAACGGCTTCGGAGCCTCGACGGGCAACCCGGTCACTTCCCCGCTCTATCCGCTAGAAGGTGAGACGCGCTTCCCGTGGGATCCGAACGTCCGATTCAATCCAACGCTGCGCCCCCCGCTCCTGCCAGGCACCACCACCATCGACGGTGGCTCCGCAGGCGTCTTCACCTTGACGCTGGACAGCTCCCTCCAGCCAGAGCTGGTGGGAAGCGCGACCATTGACTCCATCGTCGACGTCCACACGGGCCACCCGCTGGACGGTGTGTTCCGCAACGCGCCGCCCCCTTTCGGATGCCAGGCCGGCGGCGGCAGCATCTGCACCTTGGACGGCCTCAAGGTCATCGCGGTCACACGGGGTGGACCGAACAGTCTGATGCCCAGCCAAACCGGCCAGTTCGGCAACCTGAATCCCGGCTATGGGAACCTAGTTTCCTTCTCGCCCCACCCGAACCCGCCGCCTCTCCGTTTCCCTCCGCTGTGCACCGCGCCACTCTTGCTGCTGTCTCTTATACACATCTCCGAGCCCACGAGACTAGGCATGATCTC
>CAJXRJ010000920.1 GCA_913058555.1 uncultured bacterium | reverse complement strand
GAGCACGGGGGCGGTCACGCTGGGGGCGGCGGCGACGGCCACCGGGACCGGGAGGTGGACGTCGCTTGGTCGCACTACGTCGATAGCAATCTCTCGTCGATCCTGGGCTATCGGTTCGCCGCGGTGGATGGGGCGGAAGATCGCTTCTTCGGCGGTGTCCGCTACCGGCTTCCTTACCTCGTCCAATCCGAACTTGCCCTGGACGACGAGGGCGATCTGCGCCTCACCCTGGAAAAGCAGTACATGCTCACCAGTCGCCTCGCTGCGTTCGCCAACGGCGAGTACGACACCAATACCTACGCCGAGTGGGAGGCGGGACTCGGCTGGACGCTCTCCAAGAGCGTCGGCTTCGTCGCTAGCTACCACTCGGATCACGGCACCGGCCTTGGACTTTCGTTCAGCCTCTAGCAGGCTGCCCTCAGAACGCCTCGCGGCGTTTCACAGACCCACTGACACCATGTTGAAACTCCTCTTCCCCCTCGCTCTCGCGCTCACCGCCTGCGCTTCCACCCCGAAGGCAGACGCTGTTCGTCCCTACACCGCGGACACCTGCATCGTCATGGACAGCAAGCTGGGCTCCATGGGAGACCCCATCGTTCATGTCTACGAAGGCCAGGAAGTCAAGTTCTGCTGTCAGCCCTGCGTGGAAGAATTTGAGTCCGATCCGGACTTCTACCTCGAGAAGATGCGCGAGCAAAAGTAAGGCGACACCGCTCGAAGGAATGCACCTTCAGAAGGCGGACTGGAGCCCAACGCAGCGCCCGGGGCCATTGGCCCCGGCGCTGTGGCTGTCGTGGCATGCGATCCATGCCGCTGCCCTGCCTGCCGCCCAGGAACGGACTCTTTGGCACAGGCCAGAGGGGCGCGCTAGAGCGCTTTGCCGCATTGGCCGCAGTAGCGATCGATTTCGTCGTTGAGAGCGCGGCAGCCGCGGCATCGGACTTTGATCTTGGCTTCGGTCTTTTCGGTGGCGGCGCCCACGCCCGCTTCGTCGAGGGCGTCCCGCACGAGTCCGCCGCCGGTGCGCGCCCACGGCTCTAGGTCGTCTCGGGCGCGCTCGGGATCGAGGACCAGGCCGGAGCCAGCGAGGCCCCGCTGGGCGACGGTGCGCATGTTCCGGCCCACGCCGGCGAGGATCCCGCAGACCGCGAAGCCGATCCACCAGCCCATGGGGTTGCCATCCCGGCCGAAGGAATGGGAGGACGCCATGCCACCGAGTGCGAATCCAAAGAAGCAGACGATCGCTCCGACGCCACCGAAGACCTGGAGCGTGAGCCCTAGCTTATGGAGACCCTGTCTCTCCCCCGAGATGGTTCGTCGTGGACGTCGCTGTCTGGTCATGGGTGCTGTACCCCCCGCGGATTCGTCTATTCGAAAGCGCCTTGGGCCGCCGCCATGGTAGCGAGCCAGGGGCCACAGGGCCCCTGTCCTACGGGGAGAGTCGACGCGGCGGCGGGCGTCCGTTCCAATCGAACCCGGCCGCTGGCCCAGGGGCTGGGAGCCTGCGCCGCAGGACGTGAATCCGCCAGCACTGCCTGGATCCGCGCCCGCGGCGTTGCACCGAACCCCGAGTGGAGCTAACTCCCGGCAGCCGCCTTGGCGACCACGACGAGGACGTCCTTGGTCCCCGCGATGGGTTGGGAGGTGACGAGACGCCAGTCGGCGCCGTCGAGGGTGATGAGGGCGCGGGTTGCGGCGCGACGGGTTTCACGGAGCTGGACTTCGAGGTCGAGCTTGTAGCGGCCCGTGGCCTGGGCGTGGTCCTTGCTCGCGTCGCCGATGTTCGCGTGGTAGTTCGCGATGGGCATCGAGCGCTGCGTGGCGCCGGGGGCGTGGTAGGTGATGTCGAACCAGGCCTGCATGCCGCCGTCTGCCGCGGCGACGGGCGAGCACCAGAAACCCATGCCTTCGAAGGTGGTCCAGATGATCGGGTCGGCGATGGCCGCTCCCTGGGCGATCTGGACGTCGTAGTCCTGCAGGTACGAGGACTCCGTTCCGCCCACGAGGAGGAGGGTGTCGCCCTCGAGGACGGCGCCCGAGAGGCGATTCTCAGCGGCTTTGGCGAACGAGGCGTAGTCCCCGGACGCACGGAGGGCAGCGGCTTCGTCGGCGGAGACCGTGGCGTAGGCGGCCTGGACTTGGAAGGTGTGGCGCGGGGCGGTGGCGGCGTACTCGGAGAAGCTCTGGCGCAGCTGGGTTCGCTCGTCGTCGGCGCCGACGTAGAGGGCGCGGCTGCCGAAGGGAACGAGGGAGTCGGCGAGGCGCGGGAGGTCGAGGACCTCGTCCACAAACCCGCGCGCGCCCACGCCGTCGTCGGCCCACGGGGCGGTTTGCTCGGCGAGCTGCTCGTCGTTGGAACCCCAGCCGCCGGAGGGGGCGGCCTGGGGAAGTCTCAGGGGGTTGACGCGCATGTCACCAAGCATGTGTTCGCCCAGGATCACCGTTTCGGACCTGTCTCTTATACACATCTCCGAGCCCA
>CAJXRJ010000919.1 GCA_913058555.1 uncultured bacterium | reverse complement strand
CTGCATATCGTCGGCAGCGTCA
Source organism: uncultured bacterium (assembly GCA_913058555.1). Taxonomy (GTDB): domain Bacteria; phylum Planctomycetota; class UBA1135; order UBA1135; genus Saltatorellus. The sequence goes on along the minus strand of CAJXRJ010000919.1, from coordinate 2,460 downwards.
GATGTGTATAAGAGACAGACGTCCTCCGCGGCGTGGTCTTCAGGAGCGGAGGCCTTCCGCTGGTGCGACTCCTCAGAGGGGGCGGAAGCCGCGCCTGCAAAGGGGGTGGAATGGAATGCTGCGCGCTGGGCCTTGGGTTGCTCCTGCTGACTGGCCTGGTGGCCGCCGACCGACGGTAGTTGGGCCGGAAGGACGGCGAACGGATCCCTTGCCGCGAGGAGAACATCGAGGTCGCGGCCGAAATCGGTGGCCGAGGGATATCGTTTGTCAATGTCCGCCATCGCACGACGGACGATCCAGCGCAAGGCGTCGGGCACGCGCTTTGAGATAGAAGACAGCGAGCCGTGCGCCGGGAAGCTGTTCTCGACCATGGAGTAGAGGACGGCGCCGGCGCTGTAGACGTCAAACTTGACGCCATCCACGTCCTTCACTCGTTTCCCCGCCAGGGCGAGGCGAACCAGTTCGGGGTCGCGGAAGAACTCCGTCCCGTGGGTCGTGAGCGTAAGTGCAGACTCAAGCGGGGTCACGAGCCCGAAGTCCACAACCTGAAGGCGCTGGTCGGCGACCATCAGGTTGGACGGCTTGATGTCCTTGTGCCATAGACCTCCACGGTGGAAGCGGTCAAGGTGATCGCAAAGGTCGCGGGCGTACCCAAGGATCGACTTGAGCGCTTGGTCGCCGAGCCCATCCGGGCCCGCGGCCGCGTGGAGGGCGCGGGTAGCGGTGTCCAAGTCGTCACCGGGGACGAAGGGCATCACGTAATGGAAGCTGTCCTCGTCGATGGCGTGTTCGAGAATCAGACCAAGCGACTTGGCCGCGTCGAGGGATCGGCTCTCCCGGACGATCTGCGGGATGGTCGATCCGTACCCGAGGGCGAAAGCCTTGATGACGACCTTGGACGGCGCATGAAGCCCTCGGCTGGCGAACTCTGCCGCGCGCTCCGGGGAGGGAATTGCGCTGAAGAGGCGAGCACCGGATCCGCCGGGCCTCAGCTCATCCTGCATGGTGTAACCATCGAACGCTGGCATCTCCCCGCGCTTGAGCGCGTCGCCGCGGCTGGCCATGGCGGCGCGGCGACTGCGACGACCAAAGATGCCCGTTCCGGTGGAGCCTGGCCGATAGGCACCCGTGCGTGGGGCAGCCTCCAGCAGGTCCGGCAGTCGACGCTCCAGTCCATCCGTGAGTGCCCCAAGGCCGACAAAGCGAACGGGGTGTCCGAGGCCCACGCGATAGAGGCAAGCCAGCGCATTCATGAGCTCGTCCTCCGCTGCGGCGCCGTAATGACGGGCGGCTCGGAAGCGGGCAAGGCCCAGATTTGCGATCGCGAGCGGCAAGATCACGCCGGCGGTGAGAAGGCTCCCCGCAAACTGGAGGGTGTCCACGACCTCACCGCGAATGAACCGTGCGACGTGCTTGACGGTGCCGGCGACGATCTTCACCGCGCCACCAATCACAAACCCGAGGACCTTGAGGATCTGCATGATGAGCCACACAGCGAGAACGGGGGCGATGGCCACGACGACGATGCCGACGGCAAACGCGAGGAATCCGATGAGCGGCTGAGCCATGGTGCAGAGCAGGAAGGGGTTGGGTTAGCGCGGTTCCGGGGTGCGGTCCCCGGCGCGGCGCATGGCGATGCGGGCGTAGATCTCGGCGATGGACTCATCGAATGCCACGTCCTCCGTCTTGTTGGGAACGCGCCCGAGGCCGTTTCGCTCCATCTCCGTCCATTCTTCGTCCGTGAAGGAGTAGCGGGCAAACACGTCAAAAAGGAGGTCCTGGAGGCGTGTCCTTGCACGGGCCAATCGGCGACTCACCGTTGGCTCGCTGGTGCCGAGAGCCAATGCGACTTCCCGGCCGCTCTTACCCTCAAGGGTCCGAAGGCGGAATGTCTCAAAATCGAGCATGTCGACGTCACGCTCGAGGGCTCGGAGGGCGGCTTCGACCTTGGCGTCGAAGACTTCGAGCTCGTAGCGCTCGTCGGGTGAGGCCGCATTGGAAGGCGGCTGCAAGCCGGTGTCTGAATCCAGGGTCAGCGGCTTGGCTCCGCCCCCTCGTTTCTGGGCGGTTCGGCGGTCCATTTCGTCGCCGAGGGTGTACTTGGCGATGGCCAGGAGCCAGGTGGAGAAGCGGGCTCCCTTGGATGGGTCGTGTCGGTCGATGGCGCCTGCGAGGGCCACCATGGTGTCCTGACTGAGGTCCTGGACGGTCTCGACCCCGATGCGACCTCGGCCCCAACGTGCGAGCTGTGAGCGCAGAACCGGACCGAAGGTCTCCCACAATTCGAACCAAGCGGCCCCGTCCCGGGCCCGTAGGCGGCCGATGAAGTTGGTGGTGAGGTTGTGCAAGGGGGCAGGAGGGAGCGGTGGGGGCTGGCGGGGATTGCAGGACGCGAAATCGGCCCGATCTGGGACTGTCTCTTATACACATCTCCGAGCCCACGAGACTAGGCATGATCTC
>CAJXRJ010000918.1 GCA_913058555.1 uncultured bacterium | reverse complement strand
ACGAGATCATGCCTAGTCTCGTGGGCTCGGAGATGTGTATAAGAGACAGACAGCAACCTCGTGGGCAACGAATCCGGTCGCGCCCTCTACGACGGCGGCAGCTACATCACAGTGGATGGCGACATCGAAGCCGCCACCGAGAGGTTCAGCTTCCGCGATGTGGAGATTGCCACGGCGAGCATCGACTTGGAGGTGGTGCGCCGCGGGTACCGGCGCACAGTCAGCGCACCCAGCTCGGTCGAAGACCCCGCAGGCTCCCGCGTGGACGTGCCGTTTGACTGGCCCAAGGCTGCGCCGCCGAAGCCCCGACCGGCTCGGCCCGCCTGGGAAGGGCTTTCGGATTCCGAGCTGACCTTCGAAGAATTCACCCGCGTCGAAGCCCTCGCACTCTTCGACTACATGCGCAAGTCGCACTCCCGCGGCTACGTCGTGTCGCTGTCCGGCGGCGCGGACTCGGCGTGCTGCGCCACCCTCGTGGCCCAGATGGTGCGCCTTGGAACAGAGCAGCTCGGCGCCGAAGGACTCGCCGACTCCCTCGGTCTGGACGCGACGCTGCCCTTCGGGGCCCAGGTGCTCACCTGTGCCTACCAGCCCACGGAGAACAGCGGCGACGTCACGCGGAACGCCGCGGCCCAGGTCGCAGAGGCCCTGGGTGCGAGGTACTTCGTCATCGACGTCCAGCCCATGCTGGACGCCTACCGCAGCGCCATCGAAACGTCCCTGGGACGTGCCCTCGACTGGGATCGCGATGACATCACCCTGCAGAATCTGCAGGCCCGTGTCCGAAGCCCATCGATCTGGGCCTTCGCTAACGAGGCACGCCAGATCCTGATCGCCACGAGCAATCGCTCCGAAGCAGCGGTGGGCTACACGACCATGGACGGCGACTCCAGCGGCGGGCTGGCGCCGATCTCGGGGGTGGACAAGACCTTCGTCCTTGCGTGGCTCGCTTGGATGGAGAAGACCGGACCACTCTATGCGGCCACCGGCAAAACCTCCCCGATCCCCGCCCTGAGCGTCATCACGGCCCAGCGCCCCACAGCGGAGCTGCGCCCGCAAAGCGCCGAGCAGCGGGACGAAGACGACCTCATGCCCTACCCCGTCCTGGACGCCATCGAGGAGCTGTACATTCGCGACCGCCTGGCTCCCCAGTCCGTCCTCGACGCCCTTACCGGCCGTTTCCCCGAGTACCCGAGGGACGTCCTGATCCCTTGGATTCGACGCTTCTTCCAGCTCTGGGTCCGGAACCAATGGAAGCGCGAGCGCATCGCGCCTTCCTTCCACCTCGACGACGAGAACCTCGACCCGAAGACCTGGTGCCGCTACCCGATCCTCGGCGGCGACTGGGGCGAGGAGCTCGACGCACTGAGCTAACGGCGCGGCCCCGATGGGTGGTTACTTGCCGCCGGCGCGGTTCTTTCCGCCCTTCTGCCCAGGGCTACGCTTCGGGTCCTTCTTCGGGAGGAGTGCCCGACGGTCCTGCGGGACCTCGACGTAGGCCGTGAGAAGGGCATCCAGGTCGATAACAGACGTGCCCTTGGGCTCGACAAAGACGGCCTCCATGAGAGCGGGATCCCGTCCAGGGTTCACCGCTTGGTTCATCAAGTGCAGCCCCGATCGAAAGATCCAAACGCGCTGGCCGTCTTTGCGCTCGTAGGAGTGAACCGTGTAGGTCACCCCGGGACTCGAAACGGTCGAGTAGCCGTAGTGGTTGAGGTGCTCTTTCACCTTGGGGCGCGTGCCCAGCTCGTGCGTGCTGAACTCGAGGATGCGGCTTTCGAGGTCCGTCGGCTCTCGGCGGTTCACCGGCGCCGCCACGTGAACTCGCCGCGTGTACCCAAGGACACCATTCAAGCGAGCGACGGAGACCCTCTCAGTGGCAGCCTGCGGAGCCGTTTTGTCCCCGAGCTTGATGTCGAACACGATATCCCGCCCATCGATCGTCCAATTGACGGCCCTGGCGAGCGTGGCTTCGCCTGCCAGTTGGTAGCCGGGCTCCTCGCCCCACCAGGACTTGATGGAGCCCCCGCCCGCTCGGACTTCGGCGAGCCGGAAGTCCCCCAGGGAGAACTCCATGGACGTGTCTTTCTCCGGTTGGAAGACCAGCCGGTCGCCGTCCCGCTCGATGGTGGGCCGGTTCGGTTTGGCTTCCCCCTGGGGCCCCTCTTGGGCGAGCGAGAAGGACACGAGGGCGAGACTGATGACATAGGGAAGTATGCGCATCCATCGAGGCTATCCAATTCTGCGCGATGCGGAGTACCGGCCGGAGATTCAGCAGCCAACTCCCCACCCACCCCGCAACGAATCGCGGCCCAGGGCGATGAAGAGACCAGAAGGCGCACTTGCCTGCCCCCCCCCATTCAACGCCGTAGCGCTCGCCCCCCCTGACCATGACCGATCACTCCGTCGGCGGATACAACGTCCCCACCTCCGAAGCAGGCACCGCCCGCGCCCAGGAGGTCGAGCGCCGCATGGCCGCCGATCAGGCGGCCA
>CAJXRJ010000917.1 GCA_913058555.1 uncultured bacterium | reverse complement strand
TCTACACACTGCATATCGTCGGCAGCGTCAGATGTGTATAAGAGACAGGCTACGGGCGTCGCTTTGTACGGCGGGGGGATCAAGGAAGATCGCGGAAGCACCTGGAGCCGGCGCGATGAGCTTCGGTGAGAAGCACCTCGAGCGCGGTCCCGTCCACGTGGCACCACTTGTGGACCTCGTGGAGGAGTACGCCCTTCACGGATGGTTGACCCGTACGGGGGCTTTATCGCGGGGGGCGCCCGTGCGCACGGTGCAAGCGGGCGGCTCCTGGCGGAGCGCCGAACGAGCGTTCGACCTGCCCCGGTCCATCCAGCGGCGGCTTTTCGACGCCCTCGACCGGGTCGGCGCTCGCCTCCATTCGCTCGGCTATTTCGGCCCGTTCGGCATCGATGCCTTCCAGTGGGAAGACGCGGCCGGGCACAGGCATATCCACGCCCCGAGTGAGGTGAACGCGCGGTACACGATGGCCTACGCCGTCGGAGCCCCGGAATTGATCGAAGCCGACCGCCGCTAGTGGGGCATCGTCAGCGCTTCGGTCAGCGCCGATACCATCCAGCCGGGATCAAGGGCGCCGCAGAGTTCACGGGCGCTATGCATCGAAAGCTGGGCGCAGCCGACGTCCACGGTTCGGATGCCGTGGCGCGCAGCGGTGAGTGGGCCGATGGTGGAGCCGCAGGCCATGTTGGTGCGCATGACCCACTTCTGGAACGGTACGCCGGCGCGCTCGCACGCCATTTGGAAGAAGGCCTCGGTCTCGGCCTCGGTGGCGTAACGCTGGTTGGCGTTGATTTTGATCACCGGGCCTTGATTCAGGAAGATGTGATGATCGGGCTCGTGGCGATCGGGATAGTTCGGGTGCACGGCGTGGGCCATGTCCGCGGAGATGCATAGCGAATCCTGCAAGGCGCGCAGATAGGCATCGCGGTCGCCTCCGCGTGCGAGCACCGCCCGTTCCAGGATGTCGCTCAGGAGCGGGCCGTCGGCCCCGCCGCGGCTCCCGCTACCCACCTCTTCGTGGTCGAATAGGGTGACGGCCATGGGCCGTGTGGGCCCCTTCTCCGCCGCCGCAATCAGGGCGCGGATCCCAAGGAATGCACTGCAGAGGTTGTCGAGGCGCGGGGCCGCAAGCATGTCTTCGTCGGTCCCGATCAGGCGCGACGGAGTCAGGTCATGGACCATGGCGTCATAACTCTTGATCGTGTCAGGCTCGACATCCAGTTCCCCCGCGAGAAGTTCCCGGAAGGCCCCCTCGGTGCGGTTGCCCACCGCCATCACAGGGGACATGTGCTGCTGTTTGTCCAGCACAAGGCCAGACTCGGTGACCCCACGGTCGAGGTGAATGGCCAGCTGCGGGACGCGCATGACCGGCCGGTCAATGAGGAAGAGCTTTTCCGTCAGGGAGCCTTCTTCCTCCACGTACACCCGGCCCGATAGGCCGAGGTCGCGGTCGAGCCAGGAGTTCACGAGGACCCCGCCGTACACCTCCACGCCCACCTGCCGGAATCCCGCGCGGCCGGAGTCGGGCCGCGGCTTGACCCGCAGGTTGGGGCTGTCCGTGTGAGCACCGATGAAACGGTAGCCCGTGGCGGGGTCGAGTCCCTCCGGCGCCACCCACGCGAGCAACGCACCGCCTCGTACAACAAAGCCGCGTTCGGGCAGCTCCCTCCAGCTATCCGACTCAGCGCAGGCCTGGAAGCCGGCGCTGGTCAGCATGGACGCCGCCTTGAGGCAGGCGTGGTACGGCGAAGGCGACGCGTCGATGGCAGCGGCCAGGTCGAGGGCGGCCGCCTTGCTGTGGTCGGTGGACATTGGGTCGTGGCTGGGGCCAGAGCGATCAGTTCGTGTTTCTGACGCGGGTCACGCCGAGGAGGCGCTCGATCGACCGCATCCGCTTGCCGAGGAACGGCACGTGCTCGATCCGCGCGACGATTTGCCCTTCGCGTTTGATCGCGATGGTGCCGCCGCCGAAGGTGAGGATGAGCTCGAGCACGTCGGGAACTTCGCGGGTCACGGTGCTGCCCAGGCGCGGGATGCTCTGGTCCCGGCCCCAGGGCTGGATGTAGTGCACGAACTCGTTGGGCTCGATGCGCCAGTAATTGAGGCGCGGCTGGGCGATCCCGATGCAGAAGAACAGCAGCAGGAAGAACCCCACGGCGAAGTACGCGGCGGTGCTGTAGAAAATCTGGAGGCCAGCGATCCAGTGACCGACGTCGCCGATGATTGCCCAGCCCTTCAACCGGCCCACGTAGAGGCCAAGACCGGCCAGCAGGAGCATCAGCATCACGATCATGAATTTCTTCTGATCGAGATCCGTCACGATGATCATCAGGTTGAACGCGAGGGCGCCCGTGGCCCACCATCCGAGATTCGAGGAGACGATCTCGCCGTTCTCACCGATGGCACCGCCGCCGAGCCACTGGACGACGCCGCACACCAGGAAGGCCACGAGGCTCGGCCAGAAGTAGATGATCATCGGGAACGAAGCCACAGGGAC
>CAJXRJ010000916.1 GCA_913058555.1 uncultured bacterium | reverse complement strand
TCTACACACTGCATATCGTCGGCAGCGTCAGATGTGTATAAGAGACAGGAGCCAGAGTACGGAGCCAGGATCGTCTTTTCGCTTTCGGCCAGCGTGGCATGTGCGGGTGCCATGTGATCGTGACTCGACAGCCGGGTTCAAAAGCGAAATAACGATCCTGGCACGGTACTTGGGTTCAAAAGCGAAAAAACGATCCTGGCACGGTACTTCGGTACTTCGCGGCGGACTCGTGTGGTGCGCGGGCTCTCCGGGGGGGGGCAGCTCGGAACGCTTGAGGGCCGTGATACCGTAGGGCGATGCGTAAGTGGTACTTGGCTCTTGTCTTCGTGCTGGTCGTCCTTGCCGTAGTGGTCGCGCTTCGGCGGGGCAGCACTGAGGTCGATGACGCGATGATCGGGCCCATCCCTGCGAACGGGGCAGAAGGGCAAGGGCCACGGCTCTCTCCTGTTAAGGTCGGTCGCCGTGCCGCAGCCAGTTCCCATCCGGGGCCCGGCCCCGTTCCGTCACCTGTCGCGCAGGAGGCGGCCCCGGCGCCATCGCGAGGGCGCATGGCCGCGGCCATCGCCGAGGACCGGGCCACTGGGGCCTCCATCGAGGGGGCGACCTTGGCGCGGTTCCCCACGGACGTCCGCCAGCTGACCGGTGACTATGACTTTGAGGTGGTCGATACGAGCGCTTCCGATGGCCGAGTGGAGGTCGGGCTCCGTTCCGCACTGAGGGGACCGGGCGCTCCTTCATGGGCCGGGCACCGGCACGCGAACCTCTTCTTCTTCGCGTCGCCCAATCACGGCCTCAGTCTGGCGACGCTTACCAATCAACACGCGGCGCCCCACCCGCCGCGGCGAATCCGCCTTTCCCGATCGGGGGCACTTCGGGGGCAGGTCTATGGCCCCAGATTAGACAGGCTTAGTCGAACCGCCGGGACCGCTCCTGTCGTGGTCGAGCTCAAAGCCAGCCTGGTCGACCTCTTCCAAGAGCGCGAGTCTCCGAACTGGACGCGGGACCTTCTCTGGCGCCAGGAACTGGACAGCGCAGGCAAGTTTGAATTCGAAGGGCTCCCGGCGGATATCGGCTACGAAGTCCGAGTTGATGCGGATGGCGAGGAGCTTTGGAAGGTGCCCGACAAGATTCGATTAGTCCCCGGCGAGGAGCGCGACGTTGACTGGTTCTTGGGGGCGGGGTCGACGATTCGCGTGACCGTGACAGAGGAGTCAGGAGGCCCTGCGGTGGACATGGAGATCGCGCTCGACGTCCTGCGGCAGCGCGGCTGGCGCTACGGGCGGGGCTTCACAGAGGCCGTGCGGAAGCTAAGAACGAACGCGAGCGGCGAAGCAGTCTTTGCGCAGGTTCCGACTGGTAACTGGACGGTCGTCGTTTGCAAGCCGAGCCTTCCCGAGAGGGAGCATCCGGGGTACGCGGCGGCGCTCACCCAAGCGCCCGCCGGCACCCTCCATGAGGTGGATGTCACGCTCAACGGTCACGGGTACGAGCTCGAAGTCACGCTCCATCGCGGCCACTATATCGAAGGGCAGGTGCTCGACTGGCAAGGGGATCCCGTGCGACCCTCGGTGAGCGCCCGGAGCGATCACGGTGGGTTCATGCTCGGTCGAGGCTTCGGTGGAGAACGGTTTCGAATCGGTCCGTTGATGCCCGGCGAGTACGAAGTGAAGGCCAGGCCGCCGAGCTCAGGAACGAACGTTGCCGGGGAACCCGTTCTGGCAAGGACGGGCGATCGCGATGTGGTCCTCCAGTATCAACAGGGCGCCGTGATAGACGTGACCGTCGTGGACGCAGCGACGGGCGAACCGGTCGTTGCTTCGGTGAACTATCTCACCGAAGCAGAAGGCGGAAGCTACACGTCGGAACCAAACCAGCCTGGACCGCTCATGATGGGAAGGATCCGCCCGGGGCCATTCTCTCTCTTGGCCGAGTCTAAAGACGGCCGCATGGCTCTCTTCCACTCAGGCGGAATCCAGCCCGGTGAGCGGGGCGCGGCCCACATGGAGCTCGGTCCGCGATCCATGGTTGACGTTCATTATGGGGGGGCACATTCCAGCGTCTTCGTCGTGCTCGAAAGGGACGGCCTTCACCTCGGCCAGCAGCGCATCGGCGCGCTCTCCCCTGCCATCCTCCCGGTGCCGCCTGGGTCGGTCGAACTCGTGGCGTGGATCCGGGACGCGAATGACGAGTGGGCTAGCGTCGCCGAACAGACGGTGACCGTCGTGGCCGGCGAAACGCTCCGCGTTGATCTGGGCGGGGACTGACTCGGACCACGGGCGGCTATGTCCCAAGTCGTGATCCTGGCTCGGTACATTGCCTAGAAGGCGACCATGGGTCCGGACCATTCTGGCAGCGGACCTCCCCAGGGTCGTTGTTGGGCTACCGCAATTGCACGCGCACGCCGTCGGTCAAATTGGACGTAGCCGTTGGATTCGTGTCGCGGAACCTGTCTCTTATACACATCTCCGAGCCCACGAGACTAGGCATGATCTCG
>CAJXRJ010000915.1 GCA_913058555.1 uncultured bacterium | reverse complement strand
CTACACACTGCATATCGTCGGCAGCGTCAGATGTGTATAAGAGACAGACCCAGGTCTCGCCCTTTTCCATCTTGGCAGAGCGGGTCACGATAGCCCCTGCGCCGGTGATCGAGCCATCGGGAACCTCGTTCGGTGCCACGATAACGGTGCCGCTGCCCACGAAGGCGCCGTCGCCGACGATCGTGGGGTGCTTGTGGGTCCCATCGTAGTTCGCGAAGATCGTTCCTGCTCCGATGTTGGTGCCGGCGCCAATCTGGGCGTCACCGAGGTAGCTGAGGTGCTTGGCCTTCGAGCCCTCCCCGAGGCGGGACTTCTTCATTTCGGTGAAGTTCCCGACCTCCGCGCGGTTTTCCAGCACGGCACCCACCCGCAGGTGACTGAATGGGCCCACTTCACAGTGCTCGCCAATCACCACACCGGACCGAATCACCGTGCACGGCAGGACCTCGGTCCCCACCCCTATCTCGACCCCGTGGTCGATGAAGGTCGTGGAGGGATCCATGATCCGGACACCGTTCGCCATGTGGGCGTCGAGGATCCGGAGCTGAATCTGCCAGCGCACATCGGCCAGCTGGGAGAGATCGTTGACCCCTTGGGCCTCCCCCACGTCCTCGAGCATGATCGGGGCCACGGTCCGCCCATCGCCGGCGGCCATGCCCACGAGGTCGGTGATGTAGTACTCCTTTTGGGCGTTGTCGTTGGAGAGCCGGCCAAGATCGCGGTCCAGGTGGCCCCGGGCGAAGCAATACACGCCGAGGTTGATCTCGTTCACGAGCTGCTCGGGGGGCGTGGCGTCCTTTTGCTCGACGATACGCTCGAATTCATCGGACTCCGAGCGCAGGACGCGGCCGTAGCCAAACGGATCGTCCACCACGGCGGTCAGGAAGGAGACCGCTTCGGAGGACTCGCCGCCACCGGCAGCGATCTGGGCTTCGACCAGGCGTTCGAGGCTCTCGGCGGTCAAGAGGGGCATGTCACCGTAGGTCACGACCACGCGCTCGGTCCCACCGATCGCCGGCGCAGCCACCTGGAGGGCGTGTCCGGTGCCAAGCTGGGGCTCCTGAACGACGAACGCCAGGTCGTGATTGGGCAGCTCCTTGCGGGCGGCAGCCTCCACGTCGGCGGCCCCGTGACCCACTACGACGACAATCCGATCGGGATTGAGCCCCGCGGCGGCATCGAGCACCCAGCCGATCATCGGCCGGCCACAAAGTTCATGGAGCGCCTTGGGGCGATCGCTCTTCATGCGCGTCCCCTTCCCGGCTGCGAGGATCACGACGGTCGTTCCACTGGTCATGGGAGGGGTCTCTTGAGCGTTCTGCAGGGGGCCATGGATGGGCATCACGGTGCACGCCGTGCGCCGCGCGCGGACCGTACCCGCGCGGTCAAAACGGCGTCAAGGCGGGCATCCCCAATCGCATCCCGCTACTGTCCCGCCATGGCCTCCATCTTCCGAGCAAAGCGCCGCCTCTCCCTCCTCGTGGGATGGGCTGCCGATCGACGCGTACCTAAGTTCCTGCGCGGGCCCATCTACGGGACCTATGCGAAGCTCACAGGGGCTGACCTGACGGAAATGCAGGGGTCGCCCCGCGACCATGCATGCCTTGGGTCGTTCTTCGTGCGACGCCTGCGGGACGGCGTGCGCGCCTGGGATCCCGATTCCAGCCGACTCCCTTCCCCCGTGGACTGCATGGTCCAAGCGAGCTCGCCGGTTCAGGCGGGCGAGGTCATCGAAGCCAAGGGACGCACCTACCCCATCCGCGACCTTCTTGCGGGGGTCGGCGAGGACGTCGAGCTCGAGGGCGGGCACCAGTTCACGCTCTACCTCGGACCGAAGGACTACCATCGGATTCACTGCCCCCTCGACGCGCGGCTCGTGGAGTCCCGCCACGTCGCCGGGGAGCGCTACAGCGTCCAGCCTTCGGTTCTCGCGAAGCGCCGCGTATTGCCAATCAACGAGCGCGTGGTCCTGCGCCTGGAGTCCGAGCACGGCCCGTTCTTCATGGTGCTGGTGGGCGCCATGATCGTCGGCCGAATCCGCGTGGTGGGCCTGGAGCCCATGTTCTCTGGCAAAGTCGAGCCCCCGCGGCCCTTCACCCGGGGCGAGGAGATCGGACGCTTCGAGATGGGTTCCACCGTGGTCATGGTCACGCCCCCTGGGTTCTTGACGCCCCTCGATTCCACGGCCCAAGGCAAGTCCATTCGCCTCGGGGTGGCGATTGCGTCCCTGGACGGTGAAGCCGGTGAAGGAGTCGCTACGGGAGACGGCGCGTGACTTCGCCGCTGATCCACAAGCTGGCACGGCTGGCCGTTGCCGTGGTGCTCTACGACGCGACGGCCCTACGGAGCATCGCGAGGGATCGCGCCACCAGCGCCCCTGGCGGAGAGCCGGCCACCGAGGAGGAGGCCTTCCGTGAGGCCCTGATTCAATGCCATGTGTTTTGCGGCTTCCCGAGGACCCTGGCAGCCATGGACGTGTTGCGCGACGCAGGCTGGGCC
>CAJXRJ010000914.1 GCA_913058555.1 uncultured bacterium | reverse complement strand
AGATCATGCCTAGTCTCGTGGGCTCGGAGATGTGTATAAGAGACAGCGCATGGAGAAGTTGCAGAACCGTTTGGTTCTGACCGTCCCCCACCCATCGGTGGTCTCCGCCGAAACCTATAAGGGTAAACATCCTAGTCCCCGGCAAGAACTGACCGCCCAGTGGGCGTGAACACCTATGGCCAAGAAGAAAGTTGCTACTGAAACCGCTGCGTGGGGTCGCCGAGTCAGGACGTGATCTAAGGACCCCAACTTGGCCCTACCCCGGGCCATGGGGCCTGGGGGCTCGGTCTTCCGCCCTGACGATGATGCGCCCGTCCCCTCCGCGGCACCCCAAAGCACCCAACGGTCTCGGCCAGGGTGACCCTCAGCGATCGCCGTATCGAAGGCGATGCCAACGACCGCGAATTCGCTCGAAGAAATTCGGGGGCGAGCCCGGGAGGAGGGTGAGGTTCGCGAACCCAAGGTCGATGGCCAGATGCTCCTCCGCCGTGAGCCCGAGCCGTGCTGCATCAGCGTTTTCCTTCGCCTGCATCGGAGTGCGCGCTCCCACCAGCGCCGAAGTGACGCCATCGTGCGCCGCCGTCCAGGCGATCACGACCTGGGCGAGGGAGGCGCCATGGCGGATCGCGATGGGCCGTACGTGCTGCTCGAGGCACTCGATCACCCGGCGTCGATTCTCCGGGAGGAACGGAGGCCTTCCGGCGCGACTATCCCCCTTGGCGAACTGTCTCTCGGGGGTCACCTTGCCCGTCAAGAGCCCCTGGGCAAGGGGGGAGTAGCAAAGGAACCCGATCTCCTTGGATCGCACGAGGGGCAAGACCTCGAAGTCGGCGCCGCGGTCGAGCAGATGAAAGAGAGTCTGGGTGGACGCCAAGGGGACCGCTCCGAGGGTCGCTTGGGCTTCTTCGATCTCATTCGCCGCGTAGTTGCTGACACCGATCGCGCCGATCTTGCCCTCGGCGCGCAGCTCTGAGAGGGCCCCCATGGCGTCGGCGATCGGTGTCGTTGGGTCGAGTGCGTGCACCTGGACGAGGTCGATGCGCTCGACGCCAAGTCGGCCGAGGCTGGCCTCGACCTCCGTCCGGATCGAGTCGGGCCGCGAGTTGCGCTTGACCGTGACCTTGCGCCCGTCGAGCCCTTCGCCGTGAAAACCAAAGGCCCCGCGCGGGTCATCCCAGCGCAGGCCGACCTTGGACATGACCGTGACATGTGACGATCCAAACTCCTCCAGCGCGGATCCCACGATCCGTTCCGAGAGCCCGAACCCATACACCGGCGCCGTATCGACCGCGGCCGCGCCGTTCTCGAAGGACGCGAGGAGCGCGCCTTTCGCATCTGCTTCATCGACGCCGCCCCACTTGGTGCCGCCAATGGCGTACGCGCCAAAGCAGACCGGCGGGAGCTCGATGTCGGTGCGCCCGAGCCGCCGAAACCCCGCGGTTCCCGCAGGAGACGATTCGCTCACCCTTCTTTCCGGGGGTCCGCGCTCTCGATGGGGCCCATGCTCATGCCCATCTGAGCGTTCATGCCACCGACGGTGTCGTCATCGACCTTGGTGTCGTCTTTGCCCATGCGCGTGCGCATCATCTCCCAAAGCACTTTCCGGGCATTCGTCCCGTTGAAGAAGTTGTGCGTCAGAGAGATGGAGTTGTCGATGGACGTGACCTGGTGGAACCAGTTACCGGGCAAGACAACGATCTCGCCAGGCTCCAAGTGGCAGGTCCAGTATTCGACCCCGTGGGTCTTGAGGTGTTCTTCGAGGTCGGGGTGTTCGAATCCCGGGTAGCGCCCGTTGCACTCGCCTTTGGTCTTGAAGATCGGCGCGAGCTGATCGTAGTCCGCGAGCACCCACCGCTTGCGACCGGCGAACTGCGCAAGCCAGGTGTGCGTGCATTGGCCGTCGGTGTGCATCTTCGTGAATGCCCCGGCGGGGCCCATGAGAATGCCCGTGCCCTTCGGGTTCTTGCGCTTCGGAAAGTAGTTCTCGAACCAGTCGTTCTGGAGGCACTGAGGTACCTCGTAGTCGAGGCAGAGCTCCTCGTTGGCTGCGCGGAAGTACCACCCCTCCATGTACACAGGTGGTCCACTGGCGCTGCCAGCCTCAAAGCTCTCGAGGTAGTCGATGTAGTCCGCGAGGCGCTGGTTCTTCTTCTCCGAAAAGACGATGCCGGTCGGCACTTCGATGTCGGGGTACTGCGTACGAAAGAAGTCGAACGTCCACTTCTTGTACGCCGGCCACGCGTCCATGAGCCCGGTCAGCACGACGGGCGTGCGGGGCTTCAAGAACTCGCGGTCGACGCTCTTCATGTTCCCGGGCCGCCGGGCGACCTCGCCCAGGTACTTGCCGTGGGTTTCGATCAGGGCACGGTAGCCCTCGAAGGCGTACGAGGACGGATCGGTTGCGGTCTGAGTGCTCAAGGACTCGGTACTCGAGGGCGGGCGCGGGATGGGAAGGGTGGCTGCAGTCTGTCTCTTATACACATCTGACGCTGCCGACGATATGC
>CAJXRJ010000913.1 GCA_913058555.1 uncultured bacterium | reverse complement strand
TTACTGGGTCGATGATGAGGGCGATGCGGGGGCGGCGGCCTCCGCAGTGGGGGCAGCGGAGGACGTCGGCGGCGAAGGTACGCTCGAGGAGCTCGGCCCAGGTGCGGCGGTCCGAGAGTTGGGCGCAGTCGGTAAGGGAGTTCGTCGGTGGCGCCGGCGGGACGATGCGATCGCGGAGCGTGGACGCGGGCGCTAGGGAACCGTGATAGGTCCAGGCGTGCTCGCGGGGGTGGGGGACGAACCGGCTTCATGGCATGGAGCGTGGGCCGAGTGGGACCCCCAGACGCTACGCTACCCGCGCGGATCGGACCAGTGGTGCCGGCGCGCCGCCGGGCCAGCATCCGACAAGTGCTGCTAGGATGCATCGATGCTGACTGCCTCACTCCTGCTTCTATTTGCCCAAGAGACGCACACCACGGCTAACTACACCTTCGAGCTTGAGCCCGGGACGCTCGCTGTTGAGGAGTACACGACGCTTGACGAGCGCAGGCGAAGCCCCAGGTACGTGGTCCGTCTGCACGACCCGGCGGACCCGGACGCTCTCGCACCGGCCATGAGCCTTGTGACTCTGGAGGTTAGCTGGACCAGAAACAGGGGCCGGTTGAGGCGCCAGGGTGAGACCTATCTCCTGCGGGGCCGCCTTGAGAAGGCTGGCGCGACGCTCGGTGAAACGACGGAAGTGCAGGCCACCATCATGCACGCGACGCTCGTGTCGGACCGTTTCCGCGCGACCCATGCGGACGGCAGCGAGTGGGTCTACGAGGTGTGTTCTCGGGCGGTCGGCAACGAACACCTGGCACTCATCACATTCTGCTGGCCGGCCGACGTGGAGTCCCAGCGAGCCGAGGAGGTCTTACGCGTTCGGAGTACGCTGACGAGCCGGGGCTGGGATCCCGAGCGGTCGATGACCTTCAACATGTTCGGCATCCGCTGCGAACTGCCACTTGCCGTGATCGCCGAGGTCCAGCGCGACACCGAGCAGGCCGTGCTGAGCGCAAAAACAGAGCGCTGCAGGATCGGAGTGCGTGTGATTCCCACGCCCGACGCCCGGTCGGCAATCGCTGCGTCGCACTCCACCCATGACCGACTCGTTGCACATATCCAAAGAGAAATCGAAACGGCAGAGGAGACCCACACGCTCACGTCACAACGCCCCGCACGCTTCGCCGTCGGCGAACATATCGCGCGCGGCTTCATCTCCGAGCTCGATGCTGCGGACGGCACGTTCACGGCCTGGCGCGCCGACGCCACCATCGCCATGGGCAACATGCTGTGCATCGTGACCGCCGTCATCAGAGACCACAAAGACAGGGACCCGAAGTTCGATCTCTTGACGGACTTGCTCGCCAGCATGACCGGTGCTCCGGTTCACGGCGTCGCCCTGCTCGCTTTTCAAGATGGTCTCAGCTTTCGCCATGACTCGGGTCTCGAGCGGCAGCGGATCAGTGACTTCAGGGTCTTGCAGTGGGACTTCAAGCGCCGGGGTGTTGAACACGCGGTGCTCGGGGAGATCTTCATCGAGCTTCGCAAGGGAATCGCCTACAAGAGACCGCCTGAGGAACGAGCAGAGTACGTGCGCGCCAAACACCGTGGCGGTGGTGGCTTGAGTGCGAAACACGTGGACGATGCGACTCTGCTCGGCCAGTCAGTGAGCGGGTGGCGCTCGGACTTCATCGACTCCGGGGTGAAGTCCACGTTCATGTGCTACTCACTGCCCCTGGGCAAGCGCATGCTGGTCGCCGGATTCAAGGGTCCCCGCTCCGAGTCCCTCGAGCTGAGCGGGCTGCTGCGCCAGGTCATGGCAGGTATTGGCAGTACCACCGACCTCGAGAGCGCTCGCTTCGAAGATGAAGGGGTCGCCTACGACTTCCCGCCCGCCATTTGCACGGTGGAGAGCGGGAAGGACGGCAACTCCTCTACGGTCACCCTGCGGAAGACAACGATGACGACGAGGTCGCTCCCGAAGAGCGGCGGCTTGCTGGGCGCGCCACCCGAGATCGCCAAGGCCCTGAAGCGGCACGTGGACGCACAGACCATTGGATGGGCACTGGAAGGTTCGATCAGCGAGCCGGTATTCGGGGACGCTGGCCTCGGAGCGTTGCCCGCGAAATACGCTTCGGTACGGCACACCAAGAGCGATGGATCGGCAGTGGATTACCTCTACATGGTCGCCGACACCGACACCCGCCGGCTCTGGGTCGAGGTGGCCGCCGCCGTCGATGACGCGGAAGCCGCTGCGACGATGACGGGCGTGCTTCGCAGCGTGACGCCGAAGTAGGACCTCATGGGCGGGACAATACGGCGTCCTCTGCAGGGACCGCCGGGCCCACGTGCAGCGACGCCACCGCCGACCGGCATTATCGCACCACTTTTCTGCGAATTTCATTCGCGGGGGGCGAGCCCGTGGGAATCTCCCTGTGGATGGACGATCTCAACCTGCACCTGAGCGCCGACGAGCTGCTAACCCTGTCTCTTATACACATCTGACGCTGCCGACGATATGCAGTGTGTAG
>CAJXRJ010000912.1 GCA_913058555.1 uncultured bacterium | reverse complement strand
TCGATGCGGTCTACAACGCGGCGCCGCCGGCTCGAGTCCCTTCTGGGCCAGTGGGCGGTGGCGGCCCTCCGACAGCCCTCTTCCTCGGGCGCTTGACCCGCCAGAAAGGTGCGTCGTTCTTTCTCCGGGCTGCGGCTCTTGTGTGCGAAGGGCGCCCCGACGCACGGTTCGTGGTGGCTGGCGACGGCGAAGATCGACTGCGCCTGGTGGAGGAAAGTGCGGCCCTGGGCATTGCGAGAAACGTCCTGTTCACCGGATCCATTGACGACGCCTGTCGCGATCGCGCTTATCGTGATGCGAACGTGTTTGTCCTCTCGTCCCTGTCCGAGCCCTTCGGTTTGACGCCCCTCGAAGCCCTGCGCCAGGGAACACCCGTGATTCTTAGCGACCATGCCGGAGTGCGCGAAGTCGTGCCCTCCGCACCCCACGTACCCCCTTGGGACCGCCGCGCACTAGCGACGGAGATCGAGCACGTCTTCGCCGATCCCGTCTATGCCGCGCGTCTCGTGGCCAGCGGAGTGCAGGATCTAGAGGGCTGCGACTGGGCGGCGAGCGCCGCTGCCTTGGAGACGACTCTCCAGGGTGCGATCCGCGATAGCCAGCGTGGGACGGGCACGCGATGACGAGCCTCAGCTTCTATTTTCAGGTTCACCAGCCCTTTCGCATCGCCCGTTATCCGTATAGCGCCATTGGCGAGCGGCACAATTACTACGACGACTGGCTGAACGAGGACGTGGCGAAGCGCGTGGCGAAGCTTTGCTACCTGCCGATGAATGCCGTCCTCAAGCAGGCCATCGAGGAGACCGACGGGCGTTTTCGGTGCTCGTTCTCGATCTCTGGAACAGCCATCCGTCAGTTCGAGGCGTGGGCGCCAGAGGTCATTGAGAGCTTCCAGGAGCTGGCTGAAACGGGGGCCGTCGAGTTCCTCTGCGAAACGTCGCGGCATAGCCTCGCGGCGCTCGTGCACCCCGAGGAGTTTCGCATTCAGGTGGCGGAGCAGCGGGCGCTTCTGAAGAAGCACTTTGACGTGGCGCCGACGACCTTCCGCAACACCGAGCTGATCGTCGATGCGTCCGTGGCGCGCCAGGTGAAGGACCTGGGATTCAACATGCTCGTGGGCGAGGGCGCCGATGTTTTGCTGAACGGCAGGCCGCCGCGCCGGCTGTTTGGGATGGACGGGGCCGACCGCTTCCCCCTTTTCCTCCGCGACTACAAGTACTCCGACGACATCGCGTTCCGGTTCAGCAACCAGGGCTGGGAGGCGTACCCGCTTTACGCGGAGACGTTTGTTGAGTGGATCGAGTCCTTGGACGACGAAGACCGCCTCATCGGGCTCTTCATGGACTACGAGACCTTCGGCGAGCACCAGCCAGCGGACACGGGAATCTTCGACTTCATGGCCGCCTTGCCACGCCTCGCCCTGGCGGGAGAGCGGATTCAATTCGAGCTTCCGCGCGAGATCGCACAGCGCGGCGATGTGGGGGAGACGCTGCACTATCCCCGGCCCGTGTCCTGGGCGGATGAGGAGCGAGACCTTTCCGCTTGGTTCGGCAACCATATGCAGCGGGCGGCGAGCGACGCCATCTACTCCATTCGGGATGAGGCCCTGGCGACCGGGGACCCCAAGATGATCGAGACCTGGCGGGATCTGACGACTTCGGACCACGTCTACTACATCTCGACGAAGTGCGCCTCCGACGGGGACGTGCACGAGTACTTCAGCCCCTTCGACAGTCCCCACGAGGCATTCTTGACGGTGATGAACGTCGTCGAGGACTTCTCGCGTCGGCTCCGGTGATTCCCGGGCCCGGCCCTGGGCGCCCCGTTCCTGGCACTCTTCTCGCTATGATGGCGCCCATGTGGCTCGTCCTCGCAAGTGTGTTCGCCAGCCCTGGGATGGGCGTGGCTCTGGCTGATCCGGCTGTGGCCCCCGCGCCCCGGCTGCAGGCCGATCCCCCAGCCCAAGAAGCGGAGCCTCCCCGCCCGCGTAACTTCGTGATGCGGCTCCAGCGTGACGCTGGCCTCGTGGACGAGAGCGCCGTGGAACTCGATCGCGCGGAGGCCATCGCGTCCTACGTCTCCGCGGTTATGGGCCGGTTGTCCGGGAACTTCATCGAGACCGGCGACCCGCTGGGCCCCGGCGACCTGTCCGCACTCTTTGATGAAGAGTCCCGCGGCGCGGCCGCGACGGGTGCTGAATGGATGATGGGCACAGGCCGGCCGCTCCGGCTTCCGAACGGTCCTGCAGCGACCGTGATCGCTGAAGACTGGTCCGAGGGAAAGCTCGAGCTCGACGAAGGCACCGGGCCTGAGGATGCCGTCGAGGACCTGCGTATGGCCTTCGCCCGAATCGAGGGCCTTTTGGGTGGCCGCCCGACGCGTGGGCTGGAGATCGCCATCAAGGGAGTGACGCCGGTCGACGGTGAAGCGGGTCAATTCCAGGTTCGCCTGAGAATCCGAGCCGTCCGGCAGCCGGACGCCCCAAGCGACGGCGAGAGAAGGGTGGTCGAAGGGCG
>CAJXRJ010000911.1 GCA_913058555.1 uncultured bacterium | reverse complement strand
CATATCGTCGGCAGCGTCAGATGTGTATAAGAGACAGTGGGTGCTGGTGAAGCGCGACCTGATCCTCCCCTAAGACCACGGCTCGAACACGCTCTTCCCCCGACCCCCAAAGCGTCATGAGCGCGGTCGCGATGTTGTCGCGGCCCCAGTCAAAAGGCACCGGGTGGTGGATCGAAAAGCCGCCCTCGCCGCGGGCCACGAATACGGGCCGCGACTCGTCCCGGTCGCCGAAGCGCCCGAAGGTGCGCATCGCGGAGAAGAGCGAAGCGTGGGTCGACTCTGCACGCCATGGGCACGCGTCTTGATTCGACGCGGTCAGCTCAAATCCGCCCACGCGATCTAAGCCCGCGGCCGGGGGCGCTCCATCGGTGGCCGCGTCGAGGACACGCACCCGCACCGGAGGAGGGGCCGCCTCATCCGAACCGCAGGCCGACAAGACCCAGGGCGCCCAAGCGGCGACCAATAGGAACAGCGATCGGCGGCGGGCTCCGACGCTATGCAGTGGCCTTCTCTTCGGTGAAGTCGGATCAGATGACGGAGTCACGCTTCAGAGGATACCCCTGGACACCACCTGCGCCGGTCCAGGCCGGAGGCATTCTCAGAAGAACGCAAACGGGCGGGCCTCCGCGCTGGCCCCTGACCGCGGATAGTGATCGCCCAGCCCGCGCTTGACCCCAGGGCGAGGCCCGCGCGCCGAGCGGACCTACCGGATCGGAGTGAACTCGATAGGCGCCAGTTGCACGACCTGGCTCTCCACGCTTTCTCCCCCAAGAAACGACTTCACGAGACCACAGTATTTGGGAGACGTAAGCTCTCGGGAGTCGTGTCCCGTGCCCTGCACGATCACGTGGGCCGCGTTTTCGAACGCTCCGATGATCCCCTCCACGTTGGCCGGCGGTGTGCGCGCATCGAGGTCGCCGCTCACGAAAAGCACGGGCACATGGCACGGCAGCGGGCCCCGGAACACCTTGCCTACGTCCGGGCTCCCGCAGGCCGTCGAGGCCTCGGGGTATTGATTGAAGTTCATGGCATCCCCCAACACGTACTTGCGGGACCTGCGCTCCTCTCGGATCTGCACCAGCCGCGCCTTGGAGGCCCCCGACGATGCGTCCATCATCATCGCCATGGGCGATTCGATGCCGCCACGGCGCAGGTTGATGGAAGCCATCGCCAGCATGCGCCAGTCCCCTTGCTCGAGGCTGTGAACGATCGCCGGGAGGCGGCCGAGCGTGCCCGTGAATCCAAGGTGCATCGCCACCATCGTCTCAAGGTCATGGGGCCCGAGGCTCACTTGGATAGGGTCTCGCCCCGGGGGTTCGAGGGTGACCACCAAGGGCTCATTCCCAAGCTCGACCATGAGCCGCCCAAGGGAGCCCTTGAGATTGGGCATCTTGGGGGCAAGCACAGTGTCCTTATCGATGAGTTCCTGAAGCAAGTCGAGCTGCTCGTCCGTCGCACTCGGCAGCTTGAAGGTCTGGTCGGGTCCCTCCACTTTCATGAGCACCGCGCGCGCCACGTGCTTTTGATGTCGGCGCAGATAAGAGAGGGAGAGGTGCGACCCATAACTCGTTCCCCAGAGGACGATCTTCCCGTGACCTAATGCTTGACGCACTGCCTCGATGTCATCGGCGCTCTCTACGGAGTTGTAAGCCGACAGATCAACGCCCCGATCCACCCAGTAGGCGGCGCACTCCGCCATGGACTTCTTCTGGGCAGCAAGCCGCGAGGCGCGCGTAGCCGGCTTGTCCAAGGGCAGTTCAAAGGGGAAAGAAGGCGCGCCATCTTCGTTGAACACTGAATTGCCCGTGCCGCGCTGATTGATGGCGATGAAGTCGCCGTATTCCAGAAGGCCGAGGCTTGGCGTTAGGGCCTCGGCCGCGGCGTGTCGGGTCGCCGTCACTCCGGGGCCACCGATCAGGTAGTAAATCGGGGGACCCGGGTTCTCACCGGTGCACGGGAACCGCACGAACTCGATCTCGATCTTGGAGCCGCTGGGACGGCTGCGATTCTCCGGTACGAGGATGCGGCTGATCTCGCCGCTGAGCTTGGTGCCCCCTGGACCTTCGCCGGCAAAGGGCGACCATTCCAGGTCGCAGTGGGACGCTGCATGGGCTGGCGCGCAGAGGAGGGCACAGAAGAGGACCCTAAGGAGGACGCTGGGCAGGGCGCCTGCGAGCATTGCGAAGTGCATCATGGGACGTTCGATCTTGGGAACTCGCGGCTAGGCGACCCTGGGACGCAGGGAGCGCGCTCCGCGGAGACGGGAAGAGAGGAGCCACATCGCCGTGTAAGCGGCGATGGGAAGAACGCTGAGCGCCGCGAAGAGGCGCAGCCAGGGGACATCGAGAACGAGCGGTGACCGCTCGCCGGCGATGAGCACGAGGGCGGGCAGCAGGCCACCCGGAATCGCCAGGGCGCATCCGATCAATGCCAGGTAACACGCGCGGGCAGCGCCGAGCCTGCGGAGCAGGCTCGGGCGCGCACCGATGGACTCCAAGGCGCGCCCATCGGCAGCGGAC
>CAJXRJ010000910.1 GCA_913058555.1 uncultured bacterium | reverse complement strand
GAGATCATGCCTAGTCTCGTGGGCTCGGAGATGTGTATAAGAGACAGGGTCATTGGGGGGCCTTGGGTCTTGGCCCGCTGGGGCGAATCCGCCCTCTCTTCGCCCACCTGGGTTGACGCCATCCGGATAGTAGGCCAGCGCTTGCTCCCCGGGCATGGGCTCGGGGAGGGGAAGCGGATCGGATCCGCTGGGCCGGCCGAGGATCAAGCGGCTCCAGCCCTCCTGTCCGGCGACGGAATCGCTGGCGACGTTGTAGCGCTGGGCCCGATCCCCACGGAGCTTCGACGTCATGCGGTTCTGCCAGGAGGCAGCCATGATGAAGAGGGCGCCGAGCACCAGAAGTCCGAGGAGAGCGCGCATGGAATATGGTCTTCGGTTCAGTTTGGCCGGAGCTTTCCAAGCGGTCCACCTTTCGGCGGTGGCTTCCGGCGGGATCATGGGCCGGTGGGAGCCCCCGGGAGGGCCCGGGCCTTGGGAAATGGCCGCGGGGCGGCCTCTACACCAGGTAGAGGCCGCCCCGCGGCATGAGGAGCCCATCAGAAGAGGGGCTCCGATATTGGGTGGGGCGGGCGCGAACCCACCTCCCCTTCAACGGTCAGGAGGCGGCGATCTCCGCGGGGGCGCTCGCCTTGCCGGCGGTCTCGTCGTCGCCAGAGTGGTTCGCCTGGCGGCGGGACTCCAGCCACAGCAGCGCGGGGCTGGCCACGAACATCGACGAGTAGGTACCCACCACGACGCCGATGATGACGGCGTACGCGAAGCCCTCGAGGTCGTTCCGGGTGCCGAAGTTGAAGACGAACAGGATCAGCACCGTGATGAGCGTCGTGACGGACGTCAGCACCGTACGGGCCAGGGTCTGGTTGATCGAGCGGTCGATGATGTCGGCCAGCTTCATCTTGCCGGACAGCGGCTTGAGGTTCTCACGGATCCGGTCGAACACGACGATCGTGTCGTTCAGCGAGTAGCCGATGATCGTCAGGAAGGCCGCGATCATCACGAGGGAGACCTGGGCGTTGATGATGTTCAGCTTGATCGCCAGGGCCAGGAAGCCGAGGGTCACGAGCACGTCGTGCACCAGGGCGATGACCGCCGCGAAGCCGTAACTGTACTCGGTGAACCGCACGCGGATGTACATGACGACCGCGAAGAGCGACAGGATGATGGCCAGGATGGCGTCATCGCGAAGCTTCTGGACGACCTGCGGGCCGACCGCAGAGGACTCCGGCACGGGCTGGGCCAGGGTGAAGTCTCGACCGGCGCTGTCCTTCTTGTAGGAGAAGGCATCGCCCATGCGGGCTTCGATGGCGTTCTGGCTGTCGGTGCTGGGGACGCTGAAGGTGAAGGTGCTAGCCGCGAGGTCGGTGCCTTCGACCGGGGTCAGCTGGACATCGCCTCCGAGGCCGGCTCCGTCGAGGATCCCCTTGACGTCCGCCAGGGGGTGGGTGTCCTCGAAGTAGATCTTGCCGGAAGTACCACCCTCGCCCGGGCTGTCGAACGTGAAGCGGTTCGGCGCAAGAACGCCCGCGAGGCCGTCCACGACCTGTTGGCGGTAGCGCTTGGAAGCGTCCGAGTCCTCGGTGTTCTCGGCCTTGAACTCGACCTGGAACTTGCGGTAGCCGCCTTCTTCGGCGGAGGATAGCAGCGGCTGGATCTGGGCGTCTTCGAAGACGCCACCAAGGGCACCGAGCTTCTCTGCGATCGTGCCCTGGCTCTCGGCCTTGGCGGTCACGATCTGCATCGAGTTTCCGCCGAGGAAGTCGATGCTGTACTTGTCGACGCGCTCGAGGCTCGCGAAGAACGCGACGCCGGCGACGATCAGGCCGATGGACAGGAACATCGTCTTCTTGGCCATGGCCATGAACGGGACGCTCGTGTCGTTGACGAGGCGCATCATCTTCCACTCGTCGACGCCCTTCTCCACGGCGAAGTGCACCATGACCCGCGTGAACACGAGGGCGGCGAACATCGACGTCAAGATGCCGACGATGAGCGTGGTCGCGAAGCCCTGCACGGGACCCGAACCGAAGTTGTAGAGAATGACTGCGGTGATCAGCGTCGTCAGGTTGGCGTCGACGATGGTCGAGAGCGCGTTGGCGAATCCATCCTTGGCGGACTGGGCCGGGCGGCGGCCACGTAGGGCCTCCTCTCGGATCCGTTCGTAGATGAGGATGTTGGCGTCAACGGCCATACCGACCGTCAAAATGATGCCCGCGACGCCCGGAAGGGTCAGGGTCGCCTGCAGCATCGCCATGGCGCCCATAAGGAGCACCAGGTTGAACACGAGCGAGATCGCGGCGTAGATGCCGAGTCGCTTGTAGTAGATGACCACGAAGGCGAGCACGGCGATGAGGCCGGCGATGACCGACATGAAGCCCGTCTTGACGTACTCGTCGCCGAGGGAGGCGCCGACCGTCTCGCGGTCTTCGAAGCGCGGTTCGACGTTGAGGGAGCCCGAGTTGATGGCCTTGACCAGCTCGTTGACCTCCTCTTGCTTGAAGCCGAAGCGGCCGCCGGTGATCTG
>CAJXRJ010000909.1 GCA_913058555.1 uncultured bacterium | reverse complement strand
AGTCTCGTGGGCTCGGAGATGTGTATAAGAGACAGGTTCCACGACTTCGGTGATATGGAATTCGGCGAGGAGGTCGCTTGGACGGCGACCCTCCGAAACACGGGCACGGCCCCGGTGGGCATCACCGGAGCCGCCCCCGCCTGCGGCTGCACGCGCCTCAACTCCTTCTCGATCGCCAGCGCCGACGGAGAGGAGATCGAAACCGCCCGTGACTTCAAGAAGCGGCCCGAGATCGCCATCGTCCCCCCCGGTGGAACCGTGACGGCCCACATCGACATCCTGTCGAAGCACACCAAGGCCAACATGTCCAAGCTGGCCCTCGTGCGGTTGACGACGGACTCCGAGCTCACGCCGTACATCACGTTTGAGCTGCACCTCTTCCCCAAGCAACCGTTCGTCGTTTCGCCGCCGAGCTTCGAGATGCCCCGCGTCCCCACGAGCCACGGCGGAGGCGAGAAGGTCAAGATCATGGTCGTCGCCCCCGGCGCTCCGGGTCAGGTGCACCGGATCCTCAGCGCCCCGGAAGGGATTGAGGCGCGCCTGGAGACCACCCATTTTGCGGGTGAGACCATCTGGTACGTGCACGTGGACGTGGCGCCGCTCACGCCCATGGGGGCCATTCGGGGCGACATCCTTCTCGCCGTATCGGACGAGGACGGTCAGGGCGACGCCGGCCGGCTGAAGATCCCGGTGGAGATCCGTGTGGGCGCAGATGCGTTCCTCGACCCGGGCATGTTCACCTTCGGAGCCATGCCCAAAGGCACTGAGAAGACCCTCTCCGCCCAGCTCAATGGCCTCGTTCCAGGGGCCAAGATCGGCATCAAGGAAGCTCGAATTGAAGGCGACCACTCTGAGTTCTTCTCCGTCGAGAAGGCGGTGATCCGACCGGACGACGACGGGCGAAGCCAAACCTGGCAGTTCGACTTGTCGATCTCGGGGGACCACCCCGTGGGTTACCTGCGCTCCGAGCTGGTCTTCGTGCTCGACGAACCCTTTGGCGGGGGCGTGGGCGAAGAATCCAACGAGCTCCGGGCCCGCATCAGCGGCATCATTCGGGAGTGACCCGTGCGGCTTCCCGCCGCTTCTCCCTTTCGGCCTCCCCCTCGAGGCGAACCACGTCCACCGGGAGCCCCTCATCCGTGAGCCGGAGCGCTGTGTCCACGACGCTCTGGTGATGGGAGAAGACGATGACCTGGGTGGACTTGGAGAGCTCCGCGAGCACCTTGAGCGCAGCTTCCGTGCGCTCGTCGTCGAAGTTCACGAACAGGTCGTCCGCAATGAACGGCATCGGCTCGACGTTTTCAAGCATGTGCTCCACGCTAGAGATGCGTAGCGCCAGGTAGAGCTGATCCCGCGTGCCGGTGCTCATGCCCTCCACCTGCACGGTCGTCCCATCCGGGCGCCGCGCCACCATCACCTCGTTGCCCCGACTGTCCTCGGAGGGGTGCAGCTGAACGTACGCGCCCAGCGTGAGGATCTCGAACAGTTCCTGCGCCCGCGCCAAGAGCGGCCCCTGGGTCTGCTCGCGGTAACGCGCCACCTCCCGGTTCAGGAGCAACTCTGCCACGCGCACGTGGAGGTACGCCTCGGCGCACTCCTCGATCTCGGCTTCGATCCCGGCGAGGCGTGACTCCATGGTCGACGCGAGGTCCGACCCGTCCCCTTCCACCCTGGCGGCGAGCTCTCCGATTCGAAGTGCGCGCGCCGACTGCTCCCCATCGATGGCATCCGCCTGGGCGAGGAGCTCCGCCGATGACGCCAGCATCTCCTCACAGGTCCATTCTCCGAGGGCTTCCCGGATGGCCCCGCGGTCCCGATCCCCGGCGTGGTCAGCGAATTGTTTCCCCAAGCGCCCGAGGTCTGCGTCGATCGAGCGCAGCTGCTCCGAGACCGATGCTCGGGCCAAAAGCGACGCCACGGCGACCTCTCCCTCACCCGGTTCCGACGCGCACAAGTCCGCGAGCCCCGCGTCCACTTCCCTGGCGTGCTCGTCATCCAGAGCCCGCTCTTTCTCGAGCTGTCCGAGGTCCGACTGAGTCGCCCGGAGCTCCGCTTTCGCCCGCTGGGCCGCTTCTTTGTCGCCAACGAGCCGCTTCATGCGGGCCGTGGTCAACGCCGAGGATTCGTTGTCGGAGCGAAGCGCTCGCTCCAAGGACTCCTCGTCGACCCTGACGCCCAGTTCGTCCGCCAGCTCTTGCACGTCTCCCTTGAATTGAGCTTCGATCGCGGACTTACCCTCGAACACACGGGATGCACGCGCCAACTCACGGTCCGCGGCGCGCACATCCACGAGCACCCGAAGACGCCGTTGCGCCGCAGAGGGTCCAGCCTCCGGATCGAGCCGGTGCGCCTTCGCCCAGGCAACCCAAGCGCCGTCGACCTTCGCCAGCTCCTCCTGGGCCGCCTCAAGATCCGCGAGGCGCTCCCCGTGGATGGCCTCTGCGTTCCGTGCCCCGTCCCTGGCCTGCGCGCGCAGCTCGTCCGCACGGGCCAGAACCTGCCTGCGCCGCCCCGCCCACGCCGCC
>CAJXRJ010000908.1 GCA_913058555.1 uncultured bacterium | reverse complement strand
GCGGCGACGCCGGTGCTCGTCGCGATGTTCGAGCGCGTTCGCGCAGGCAAGGACTACGTGGCCCCCAAGGCAGAGCTGTCCACGGCCGCCAACTTCCTTTGGTGCCTCGACGGCGAGGCACCGGACGACGTGGCTGTGCGGGCACTTGACTGCGCGTTGATCCTCCATGCCGAGCACACGATGAACGCCTCGACGTTTGCGTGTCGCGTGGTGGCCTCCACGGAGAACGACCCTTACACCTCCTGCAGTGGGGCGGTTGGTGCCCTCTTCGGCCCGCTCCACGGCGGCGCCAACGAGCGCGTGCTCAAGCAGCTTGCGACGATCGACGGAGTCGACGCAGTGGAAGCTTGGTACGACAACAAGGCGGAGAAGAAAGAGAAGGTCATGGGCTTCGGTCACCGCGTCTACAAGACGAAGGACCCACGCGCCAAGAACCTTCAGATGCTCGCCAACGAACTCTTTGGCAAGCTCGGCGCCACGCCCAAGTTCCAGGTGGCGTTGAAGCTTGAGGAGGTCGTCACGGCCAAGCTCGGCGACCGAGGGATCTACCCCAACGTCGACTTCTTCAGTGGCCTCGTCTACGAGAAGCTCGGCCTTCAAACGGACGTGTTCACGCCGATCTTTGCGATGGCCCGGGTCGCCGGATACTGCGCGCATTGGATGGAGCAAATGGAAGACAACAAGCTCTTCCGTCCTGCGCAGATCTATACGGGCAAGCGTCAGCGGACCTACCCCGTTTCCTGAGCGACGGCCCTCTGCAAGGCAGGGGGCGCAAAAGGCTTCATGCATCTGTGCTCGCCGCCGGTCCCGGTAGCGGGCACGTTGTGTTTCCAGAGGGTGCGTCACTACGGAGAATAGGACGGCGCCATCCACACGATCCCCAAGACCAGAGCGGCCGCGTTCGCTCGTAGATTCCATGGCAACCGCTGAGATACTCGCTACCGACCCGGCCGCGGTGGAGGCCGCCTGTGCTGCGGGCGCGGACCGAATCGAACTGTGCGCGGCGCTTGGCGTCGGTGGAGTGACGCCGGGGCCGGGGCTCCTGGGGGAGGCGATTCGGCTGGCGGCGGGACGCGCGGAGATTGTCGTGTTGGTTCGGCCCTGGGCGGGCGATTTCTGCCTGCGGCGGGAGGGGGACCTGAGCACGCTGATCCAGGATGTCGAGGCGGCAAGGGATGCAGGGGCCTCCGGAGTGGCGGTGGGGGTGCTGACGCAGGAGGGCATCCTTCACGGGGAGGCGATGGCTCAACTTGTGGAAGCGGCCGGCCGGATGCCTGTGACGTTGCACCGTGCGATCGATGCGGCGGCCGACTACCTGGGGGCCGCGGAGGCGGCGGTCCGCGCGGGGGTCACCAGGATTCTTACCTCCGGCGGCGCCGCGTCGGCTTGGGAGGGCAGAGTCAGAATCGCGGAGCTCGTTGGGGCTATGGGCTCGCGAGTGGAGGTCATCGCCGGTGCGGGAGTTCGCTCCAGCAACGCGCAGTCCATCCTCGAGGCCACAGGCGCGGGAGCCTTGCACGGATCGTGTTCGGTGGGCCCGGATCCCTGCAGGGGCTCCGACCCGAAGGCCTTGGACCTTGGCATGGGCCGCTCCCAGCGCCTGGACCCCAGGGAAGCGGCTGCGTTGGTGGCAGCGGCCCACGGTGACGGAGCGCATCCTGGTCGGGGCGGCCGCTGAACGCCCGTCGATCCTTTGGGGGCGGAGGCCCCCGTGGGAGATACAATCGCCGCCCGTGAACGACCCCAAGAGGACGCCCGCATCGCAGCTTTCCATGGCGAAAAGCCCCCAGGATCCATCATCTACGCCGACGAACTCGGCGGACGTCGGTGGGCGAGGACCCATGAATGAGCCCATAAATGAAGCCAGCGTGGAGACGCCGGCGCAGGCTGCGCTGGCACCCGGCGGCATTGTCGCTCGCCCCCCCGTCCTGCACAGCAGCCGAGCAGCGGCTGAAGCACACGTGGCGCAGCAGATCGTTGACCTGATCTCCGCCGCGCCTGACACGGTCCTGGGCGTGGCCACGGGAGGCACCATGGAGGGCGTCTATCGAGAGCTCAGCCAGCGCGCCCAAGGGCTGGATTTGGCGCGAATCCGAGCGTTCAGCCTCGACGAGTTCCTCGGGCTCGCCCCGGCGCACCCGCTGTCCTTCCGCGCGTTCCTCGAGCAGCACTTCGTGGGGCCCCTCGGCCTCAACCCCGGGCAGCTCGTGACCCCGGACGCCGAACTCGCTGTCAAGGACCCGGTCGCTGCGGCCACGGTCTACGAAGATCAGATTGCCGCCGTCGGCGGCATTGACCTGCAGCTCCTCGGGATCGGACGCAATGGGCACGTAGCATTCAATGAACCGGGATCCCTCGCGGCCTCGAGGACCCGTGTGATTGAACTCGATAGCGTGACCCGTGCCGATGCGGTCGGGGCATTCGGCTCGGAAGAGGCGGTGCCTACGCACGCCATCACGGTGGGGATTGCGACCATCCTCTGTCTCTTATACACATCTGACGCTGCCGACGATATGCAGTGTGTAGAT
>CAJXRJ010000907.1 GCA_913058555.1 uncultured bacterium | reverse complement strand
AGATCATGCCTAGTCTCGTGGGCTCGGAGATGTGTATAAGAGACAGATGCGGGACTTGCCCCCTTGGGCGAATCCAGCGCTGCAGACCATCAAGGCTGCGAGTGTGAGTTGAGCGATCCTGGGAAGCGTGCGTGTCATACTGCAGCCCATTCTTCCGACCGGGGCGCCGCTTCGCACCCCACAGAGCCGACCCCCGTTCTGCGACGTGAGTCGGGCCGGCGCGGATCTACCCCTCCCGCCTTGCCTTTCGGATTGGGATGCGCCCGCGCCCCCTGTGCCGTCTGGGCCCATGATCCGGCTCCATTCAGCCAGCAGGCGTTGCACCCCTGGGGTACATCGCTCGGTGTGGAGTGCGGCCTTGGGGCTCAGTCTGGGCTGGCCGCGCAGTAGCACGAGGCGGGCGGAGTGACGTCTGCGCGGATCCAAGCCGCCTTGACGTCCTGTTCCATGAGGTCGGCTTCGGCGCTTTTTCCCAGGGCTCGCAGCGCTTGTTGCAGGCCGAGCAGCGACCAGCCGTTGCGCGGCCATTCCTCGAGATCTTCGCGGTAGACGCGCTCGGCGGCGGCGGGCTGGCCGGCTGCGATCAGGAGAGCGCCTCGGGCGTGACGTACGGGCAGCATCCAGCCTGGAGGCTCGTCGTAGACCAGCGCATCCTCTGCGACCTGCGCGGCCTCCAGGACAGCAAAGGCCTCGTCCTCGCGGCCCTCTTTGAAGAGCACCTCGCCTTCCGCGACCTGGCGCGAGAGCGCCAGAACGACCGAGGCCGGGTTGGTCCCCATGGTCCATCCCTCCGGCACCGCGGCCGCCTCGACGTCGAACGCCTCTAGCTCTGCGCGGGCCTCGTCCGTGCGGCCGAGATTCGCGAGGGCGATCGTGCGGCCATAGCGCCTGACGGCGCGGCTCGCGCGCCGGAATTCGGGGTACTCGGGCTCCGCGAGGATGTCCTCCCAGCGACCGAACCGAACCAGCACGTGGAACACAGCGGGCAAGAGCCCGTCCGCGTACCCCGTGAACTCCCTCAGGAATGGCTCGGGAACCTCGTCCTCCATGCGCCTGACGGCGTCGAGCGCGGTCTGAAAGCGGCCCTCCATCATCGCGGCGAACGCGAGGAAGTGAATGTTGTGAAGGAAGTACAGGCTGTAGAACGCGGGCCTGCCGTTCGCCTCGAAGTAGGTCTCATCGACGGCGATCGCGGCCTGGTTCGATCGCACCGCCCGGTCGTACTGGCCAGTCGTGATGTACACATGACTTGGCATATGCACGAGGTGTCCCGACCCGGGGATGCGTGTCTCGAGGACAGCGGCGGCGGGGAGGGCGCGCTCCGGATCGGACGACGCCTCCACCGCGTGGATGTAGAAGTGGTTCGCGCCCGGGTGGTCGGGGGCCAGCTCGAACACGCGTTCCAGCACCGCCACGATCTCGTTGGCTCGGCCGCGGGCCTCTCCGTCGGCCTCCCAGTAGTCCCACGGCTGCAGGTTCATCAGAGCCTCGGCGTAGAGGCACCCCACATCCGGGTCTTTCGGGTAGGCGCGCCACGCTGCGCCCATGCGCTCCGCGTAGGCCTCGTCGAGTGAGCTCCTGTCCTCCGGCATCGGCCAGACGGCTCGCTCCGCCACTGCTTCAGCGAGGGCACGCTCGACCGAGGGGCCTTCGTCCAGGAGCCCGAGGGCCATCTGTGCCGCCTCAGCGCCGAGCCGTGCCTCGTCGTCGCTGACTTCCATGTTGTTCACGTCGACACCATTGCCGTACGCCACACCCCACCACGCCATCGCGCAGCTCGGGTCAAGCTCCGCTGCCCGGGCGAAGGCTTTGATCCCTTCCTCGTGGTTGAAGCCGTAAACGAGCGTGAGCCCGCGGTCGAACCAACTCTGGACATCCTGAGACGCTCCGTCGATCGCACGTTCGTACTCGCCGTAGTCGGGAAGTGGCGGCGCGTTCTTCGACCCGCCACCGCCGGTCGATGTGCAGGAGGCGAGGCCAACGGAGACGGCGAGTATCAGGTGGATGCGTAGCTTCATCCATGGAGTCTACAGGACGGGATCGGCGCCCCGGCGGCGGTCGGCCTCAACGGGGTCCCCGCGAGAATTCCAGTGAGTGGATCGTCGTTTTGGGGCCCCAGGTCGTCAGGCCGACGCTGTGCCGCTCGGGGATTGGGTCGATTGAGACGCGGTCGAGGAGCGGGACGTCGTCGATGGCGGCAGAGCACCATCCGTCCCAGTAGCGCAGCGAGAGGACGCGGTTCTTGTCGCCCTTCTCCCAGGGGATCTTGTCCGACTGATAGACGAGCCTGTCGTAGCGCTCAAGACGGGCCAGGACGCCGTCCCGGCCCGCCGGTAGCAGCAGGAGGTTCCAGCCTGAGAGCGCATCATCTTCCCCTTCGCCTTGGAAGGTCAGCCCGAGCTTCGGGCGCGCTGCGCCGTCCAGCTCAACGTCGACACGCAGATTGACCACGTCCTTCGTCAGGTTGGGCTTGAGCCAGAGGAGGTTCGCTGTCTCTTATACACATCTGACGCTGCCGACGATATGCAGTGTGTAGATC
>CAJXRJ010000906.1 GCA_913058555.1 uncultured bacterium | reverse complement strand
CAGATCATGATTCCGGGCGATCGCGACGTCGCGATCGCCCGGAATCATGATCTGAAGGCCCGAAGGATCGGCGTTGACGAGGCGCCCCTGCTCCAGAGCCAGCCCCGCCACCGCGGCGGCGACGCCGAACATGATGGTGAAGCGCTTGTCGATGTTGATGCCCAGCAGACCTACGGTCTCGCGGTCAGCCATACCGGCACGCACGACCCTCTCCGCCGCACGCGTCGGCATGGTTGGAGGCGATCGCAGCGACCGATTCGCGACACACGACGTGCTCGTCTATGTGCTTGCGAGTGCCCGAGCGGCCGCCGGACAGGGCTCGCGCTTGGCCGCCGACGTTGAAGCGGCGCGCGCTGACGGCCAGAAGACCCTCCTGATCGTCGACGAATGCCACAAGGCCGGCGCACCATCAAGCAGCAAAATCTTCGATGCCCGCACACACGCTCGCCTCGGGCTCTCCGCTACCCCGCGGCGTGAGGGGGCTGACGCACAAGACGAGCTCGGCCAAATCCTTCCCCTGAAGCACCAACTCCACGGCCGCGCCCTCGGCGACGTGTGCTACCGCCTGAGCCTGCGCGACGGCTACACGCGCGGCATGCTCCCGCGCTACGAGATCCACCACCACGGCATTTCGTTGACAGGTAAAGAGCAGGAGCAGCATTCGCTCCTCACACACCGCGTGACGCAGGCCCGCAAAGACGTCGCGCGCGCTGGTGGCTCGCCCGATCGCTACCTCGCTTACCTGACGGGCCGCGGGGGCAACGTCTCGGGCGCGGTGCTCAAGGCGTCGGCGGCGTTGCAGTCCGCCTACCTCGAGCGCAAGCACTTCCTCTACCAGGCCTCCGAACGCCTACGGGTGGTGGAGCGCATCCTCGTCGACGCCTGGAACGACGAACGCCTTGGGGCGCCCCAGGGTGCCGTGCTCTTCAACGAGCGAATTGGCGATGCCCCCCCACCGCCAAAATCCGGTTCCAAGGAAGGCGACCCACCGGAAGAAGAGCAGCTCGTCGCCGGTGCCGAAAGCCTCTGCCTACGGGTGAAGAGACTCGCGGAACTCGGCGAACTGCCTTTCCCCCCCGACGCGGTGGCGCTCGAGCACTCACGCCTGTCCGCCGCCGTCCGCGAAGCAGCGCTCGACGGACTGCGTTCAGGCGGCGTCCAAGTGCTCGTCTCGGTCAAGGCCCTGCAGGAGGGGATCGACATTCCCGACGTCGGCCTAGGCGTGTCGGTGGCCAGCACAGCGAGCGCGCGCCAGCGCATTCAAACCATGGGGCGCATCTTGCGGCCGGCCCGCGACGGTACCGGCAAGCGGCTTCCGCCCCATGAAGCTCCGGTCAAGCGCCTGCACTTGCTCTACGTACGCGGCACCGTCGACGAGGAGATCTACAAGGGCACCGACTGGAACGACGCGACAGGCGCCGAGCGCAATCACTGGTGGGATTGGAGCCTCACCGACCAGGAGCCGCGCGAGGGGGAGGAGCTGACGCCGACCGACGTGGACGAGGCCACAGCCTGGGAACGCGTCGCCGAGGGGCCGCTGCCCATGCTCTGGGAGGGTCCCACGCAAGGCGTGCCGCTGGTGCACAAGCAGGGCGGTGTGTGGGTCGTCTTGGGCGCCGAGACGCTGCCCGTTGCGGACGCGGCGCCCATGATGGCGCTTTTGGAAGCCGGCAATAAGCGCGGCGCCTACCCCGACGCGCGCGGCCGCTTTAGCGTTTCTCCCGAGCTCCACGTGGTGCTCAAGCGGGGGCCATCGCCCAAGGACCCCGCGCGTCAGATCACCCTCGCCCTCGGCCGCCTCGAGGGCCCACCGATGTGGGCCGGCAAGGGGGAGGAACCGAAGGCCGTGGCCGCAGCCGGCACCACCTCTGCACCGGGTCGTCCCTCAGAACCTGTCGCGTCGGTCCGACCCGCATCGAGCAAGACCTCCGCCAGCAAGGCCAACCCGTCGTGGCTAATCCTCGTGCAAGAAGGCTACCTCGCAGCCGTGGCCCGAGACCACGTCGAGGTCGAGCGCGTAGCAGACGCCCTTAGCGGGCAGCGAAAGACCTGGATCCACGAGGCCGTCGCGGTGATCGCCAACGGGACGGCGTGGCCGGAAGGTGAGGACGAGACGCCACCCAACGGGTTGGAGTCGCTCTTGCCCTACGCCGGCAAAGCGTTCGTCTCAGGCCGCACCGACTTGCTACGTCGCGCCCACGAGTCCTTCAAAGTCGGCAAGGCCCAAAAGCCCAAGCGCGTAGCCATGGCCAACGCACTCGCGATCCTCGCGGGGGAAGCCGACGAGGTGTGGTTCCCGGAGGAGTAACAGACCTCTGGGAAGCGTGGCTCCAGAAGTTGATGGGGATGTGGCAACGCCCAGCGCCGGAGGCGCTGTTGTGTCGCTATGGCTAGCCGCGGCTGATGCCTTCGGCGTATCAGCGCGGCGAGCGTGACGGGAACGACTCCGGGGGGAGGGACTTAAGACGTTGTTGGGGAGGTGGGAGTGCCCAGCGCCGAAGGCGCTGTTGTGTCGCTATGGCTAGCCGCGGCTGACGCCTTC
>CAJXRJ010000905.1 GCA_913058555.1 uncultured bacterium | reverse complement strand
GCAGCGTCAGATGTGTATAAGAGACAGCGAGGGTCTGGGGGTGGCAGTCCTGGCTCGCGAAGAAGCGGGTCTTCTTCTGACGAACCGCCGTCCAGGCCATGCCCATGGCTTCCGCAGCGGCGGTCGCCTCATCCAGGAGCGAAGCCCCCGCCAGGGGCAGGCCGGTCAACTCCGAGATGACCGTCTGGAAGTTCAAGAGCGCCTCGAGGCGGCCCTGGCTGATCTCCGCCTGGTACGGCGTGTACTGCGTGTACCAAGAGGGGTTCTCGAGGATGTTGCGCTGGATCACAGGCGGCGTGATCGTGCCCGCGTATCCGCACCCGATGAACGAGCGCATGGGGCGGTTCTTCTTTGCGATCGAACGGAGCTCCTCGAGGGTCTCGTTCTCGCCGCGCCCATCCTGGAACCCAGGTCCAAAGCTCAGCTCTCGGCCGAGTCGAATGCCCGCGGGGACCGTCTCATCGATCAGCTGATCGAGGCTGTCCGCGCCGATGACGCGCAGCATCGATTGCACTTCCTGATCGTCTGGGCCGACATGGCGGCGGACAAAGGTGTCGGTCGGACGTAGCAGCGATGGTCGGGGATCGGTCAACGCACTGGACTCGCCGGGGCAAGCCATGGTCGGGGCCAAGGTGGGCGCCACAAGGTGGCGAGGGAGGGCGACGCTCCAGCGCCGCTCGACGGGCGAATAGTCTATCCGCGTCATCCTTCCGACCGCTTCCCCAGCAGCGCTTCTCCGGCGCGTCAAATCGCGCAGGTCAGGGGCTGCCCCCGGCGACGACCCCAGTCGGGCCCCAGGGGGCCCTCAATCGCCCTTGGGGAGGCCCACTGGCCTTGGGCGCGGCGCGCGCCTACCGGCGGGCGAGGCGCTGGCGACGGGTCTCGGCCTGGGCGAGCAGGCGCTGGACCGCCTGCCGCATCTCCCCTGGAAGCTCCTGGGGCGTGCAGAATTTCTCCGGCGCTACCCGGCCGAGCTGGTGAACCCAGGAATCGGTCCAAGGGGTGATGTCCGTGACCCCGCTGGTCTTCCGTGCTCCGGCTCCCTGCCTGGACCCGTGCCGCCGAACCCCATCGGGCCTCGCGGCGTCCCCCACGGTCCTGAAGGAGCTGTTGAAGCCCGTTTCAGTCCGGGGCCTGTCGGCGGAAGCGGATCCTTGCACGGACTGCAGGGGCTCCTCGCTGCCCGATGCGACCGACCGGGGCCAGGTCTTGCCTGCCGGGTAGAAGAGAAAGACCTCTCGGGCCTCGGCCACGGGGAGGTTGCCCCGGGCAAATGCCCGGCCCGCAAGCCCCGAGCAGTCGTGGAACGCCGTCACACGCTCGTCCATGAGGGACAGCGTCGCGCGGCTGGCTGCTGCCGCCGCACCTTCCGTGCGGGCGATGTCCTGCCAGATCACCAGGAGCCGGAGGTCGGACGTTGGGTACGCATCCAGGACTTGCTCGCGGAGGATCTCGGCGCCCCGCTCGCAGCCCATGTGCGGCATCAACGCGACGACCCTCGGCACGTCTGCGTAGCGATCAAACTCGTCACGCAGCGGATCGAGCGACACCTCAAGGGACACGGGCTTCGGCCCCACATCCATGGCGCAGTCCGCGCCCCCCCCGTAATGGAAGGGGCTCATGCCACCGGGCCCCTGGCAGCCCGTCACCGCGCCCAAGAGGGCACCCAACGATGCTGCCCCGGCCACACGACGAACCCACGAAGCCACGATCCCGCGATTGCAGGCTCGTTCGTAAGGCCGCTCGATGGCCCCACCGGCGGCTGAGCCGGAGGCTTTGTTGGTACTGGCACCCATTAGGAGAGACTTCGGATTACCACCCGCTGTCTATTGAAGCGAATACAAATCCTATGACGAGTCATTCAGAACTGTCAGGAAGCGTCCTGCGTTGAGACGTTGCATTCCGGTGAAACGTTCCCTTTCCCCGAAGGAAGGGGCCTGGAGCCGGGGGAGGCGACCAAGCTTGGTGAGGGGAATTGGGCATGAGGCGTTGCCCATGGGCACGGCATTTTCCAACGTGCTAACCCATGAACGCGCACACACTGACCGACCTCGAGATCGTCGAAGACCGCACCGCGGACAGTCGCTGCGACGAGGGATTCCTCACCCTGCGCAGGCTCGTGCTGCGCAACCGTTACGGCGACGGATCTGCCTCCGAACCCTATCCATGCGATGTCCTCGAGCGGCCGGGTAGCGACGCCGTTGTGTGCGTGCTCTACGAGTTCCAGAAGGGGCGGGCTAGGGTCCTGATCCGCGAGTCGGCGCGGGCGCCGATTTACCTCAGGAAGCACAAACAATTCGTTCATCCAGACCCTGGCCCCTACCTATCGATCCTCGAGGTGGTCGCTGGCCTCGTGGAGGAAAGCGATCCCGCGGGACCCGAAGGGCTGAAGATCCGCGCCGCCGCCGAAGCCAAAGAGGAAGCTGGCCTCGACGTGCAGGCGGACACCCTCTTCCCCCTCGGAGGTGAGACCTTCGCAAGCCCCGGCACCACGGACGAGAAGATCTACTTCCTGTCTCTTATACACATCTGACGCTGCCGACGATATGCAGTGTGTAG
>CAJXRJ010000904.1 GCA_913058555.1 uncultured bacterium | reverse complement strand
GACAGGCTATGCCCCCACCGGCGCCCTCCCTGCTGGCTCCTTCCCTGCTGGCCCCTTCCGCGATGGGCCACCTTCCTGAGAGGGACACCGCCTGCGTGACGATTCCACGGGTTCGGATCTGTATCCTCCCGGAATGGATTCGACCGCCGCAGGGGGGACGGGGGACGGACCCGTCGATCACGTCTTCAATCCGAGGGCCTTCGAAGGGGGTCCCACGGCCGCCGCTGGCCCAGAACGGATCACGGAGTTGGGGCTTCGGCCCGCCACCCTCGAGGAATTTGTGGGGCAGGACCCCATCGTCAGGAACCTGCGCACCCACCTGGGTGCTGCCATGGGCCGTAGCGAACCGCCCGATCACGTCCTGTTCTGCGGGCCACCGGGCCTCGGGAAGACCAGCCTGGCGCGGATCCTGTCGGAGGAGCTTGGCTCCGAGCTTCAAGCCACCAGCGGTCCGGCCCTCGACAAACCCCGGGATCTCCTGGGCCTCTTGACCAACCTCAAGCGTGGCGACGTGTTCTTCATCGACGAGATCCATCGCATCCCCATCGCTGTCGAGGAATACCTCTATACCGCTATGGAGGATTTCCGCGTCGAGATGACGATCGACTCCGGCCCCCATGCGCGGGTCCTTCCGATCACCGTGGAGCCATTCACCCTCGTGGGCGCCACCACCCGGGAGGGCCTGCTGTCCGCGCCGTTCCGGGCGCGCTTCGGACTCGTCCAACGCCTCGACCCCTATCCCGCGTCCGACCTTGTCCTGATCTTGCATCGGGCAGCAAAGATCCTCGGTGTATCCCTCGATGACGAGGGCGCCGTGCTGCTCGCGGAACGGAGCCGCGGCACGCCACGCATCGCGAGCCGCTTCCTCAAGCGTGCCCGCGACTGGGCCCAGGTTGAGGGTACGACCGTCATCGACGGCGCCATGGCCGCCAAGACACTCCGCAACATTGGCGTCGACGATCAAGGCCTGGAGGAGATGGACCGCCGCATTCTTCGCTGCCTCGCCGATCACTTGCCGCGCCCCGCGGCTCTCAAGACGATCGCGGCCGTCATCGGAGAGACGGAAGACACGATCGAGGACGTCTTTGAGCCGCACCTGCTCCGGACGGGCCTCCTCCAGAAGACGTCCCGCGGCCGAATCATCACGGGCCTTGGCCTTGAGGTGATTGGGCGCGACCGCAGCGAGCTCACCCAGAGCGACGGGGCGGGGCCGCTCTTCGACTCGTGATGGCGCGCTCCTTCGGCCCCATAGGAATCGCCGCTCTCTTGGTACTGGGCGGCCTCAACGCGTGCGTGGCGCCGACTCGATCGCTCCCCATGCGCGGCGGCTCTGGCGTTGGCAGTGGGCGTGACCCCATCGTGCAACCCATCGCTCGACCCAATCGCCCTGCACCGCTCGAGCTGCGGCGCACGGTGGATGTGATCCTCTCCACCGTGGAGTCCGAGCCGAAGGTCACCGTGGTGAGCCAACCGAATGGCCAGGTCACGGTTGCGCGCACACCAAACGGCATCATCGCCGAAGGCTCGGGTCGCCCCCCGGTGCAAGGCCTCTTGGTGCCAGGCCCCGTCCGCATCGGCGAGGTGCTCCATGGGGGCGATGTCCGCTTTGTCCCCGGCCCCAGCGGTGGGCTTCGTGCCATCGCGAGACTGCCCCTCGACACGTACATCGCCGCGGTGGTTGCCGCCGAGATCCCCCTCTGGTCCGCGGAGCCCGCGGAGCTTGAGGCGCAAGCCATCGCCGCCCGAACGTTCGCTCTGCACACGCTCCGGACGCGGGCAGCGGCGGGTGAACCCGCAGAGCTTCTCGACGGCGTTCTCGACCAGGCTTACCACGGCTCCTACGAGCCGGGAACAGCGGCGGGAGCCCAGCGGGCGGCAGCGCGCCTCGCGGACGCCGTCCGTGCCACCGCAGGCCTGTGCTTGATGCGCGGCGACTCCTTGGAAGAAGCCCGCTATCACGCATCGTGCGGCGGACACACCGCCACCTTCGAAGACATCTTCGCGAGCGAGGTCGCCTCGCGCGGAGCCAAGGGTCCTATCGGGGTTCGCTGCCCTTCCTGTGAACGGCGCGCGAAGGAAGAAAGCGTTCGGCGCGCCCCGGACCCAGAGCGCCCCTTGGGATGGGTTACCGAGCTCGACCCCCACGCCCTCGCGGTGCTTGGCAAAGCCCTTGGCCTTTCCGGCCGTGTTTCGAGGCTTTTCCCCGTCAAGAGAGATCGCGGCGGTCGTTGGCTTGAGGTCCAAGTCGAAGGGCCCAACCCCGCCGACTCGCGCCGCGTGACCTTCGAGGCCCTGCGCAACGCCGCCGGCTACAGCGTCCTCAAGGGCGCGACCATCGGCACGACGTTGCCGCGCCCAGGGGACCCGATTCCCCAAGGGACGACGCTACGTCTCCAAGGGCGCGGGCGCGGCCACGGAGTTGGACTCTGCCAAGAGTCCTTGCGTGAACTCGCTAGGACGGGCTGGACCTCTAACCAAATCCTCCGCCACTACTACCCGGGGGCGCGCACCGTGCGCCTTCCGGATGCGTCGGGCACTGCGCCCCAGCCATCAGTTCTCTCC
>CAJXRJ010000903.1 GCA_913058555.1 uncultured bacterium | reverse complement strand
GGCGAGTAGCGCGCCTTCGGTGCCCACGAACAGGCACCCGTTGGCGGGGAACTCCTCGCGGGTCGACCCGATTCCAGCGAGCACGTCCACCGGTGGCTTGCGCTTGCCGTCGGTCCAGGTGAGCACGAGGGGGCCGCGGGTCGTGTGCTCGTTGGCTTCGAACTCGTAGCGCACCTGGGACCAGAGCGGGAAGGTCTCGCCGTTGGGCGTCGGACCCTCGGAGCGGATGGAGGTCGGGAACCCCAGGCCGAGGAACCAGGTGGCTGGGTCCATCAGGTGGCAGGCCATGTCCCCTTGGGCGCCGGTGCCGAAGTCCTCGCGGCCGCGCCATTGGAAGGGGTGGTACGCGCCCTCCTTGTAGGGGCGCTCGGGGGCGATGCCGAGCCAAAGGTCCCAGTCAAGGTTCTCGGGAACGGGGTCGGTCCCCTCGGGTCGCCCTTCGCCCTGGGCCCACCAGCCATTGGGGCGATCGGTCCATACGTGGACGGAGTGCACCTTGCCGATGAGGTCGCGGTCGAAGAGCTCCTTGGCCGTGCGGAGTTGGAGGCGGGAGTGATTCTGGATGCCCATCTGGGTGACCACGCCGCTCTCCTTGGCGCGCTTCGCCATGGCGCGGGATTCGGCCACGGTCTGCGTCAGGGGCTTTTGGCAGTACACGTGCAGGCCGTGCTTCATGGCGGCCATGGAGATGGCGGCGTGCATGTGGTCGGGTGTCGAAACGCTGACCGAGTCGATCTCGCCCGCCATTTCCTTGAAGAGCTCACGGTAGTCCGCAAACTCCCGTGCGCCGGGGGCCATCTCTCGGGCCCCCTCGATCATCTTCGAGTCCACGTCGCAGAGAGCGACGACCTTGACGTTTGGATGGGAGGCGATCTGACTCAGGTCCGATCGGCCCATGCCGCCCACGCCGATGGCGGCGTGCCGGAGCGTCTTCTGGCGGCCGTTCAGGATCGTCCCGAAGGGGGCGGCCGCCAATGCGGCGCCGGTGAGAGAGAGGCCTGCGCCAGCGGAGAGGAGCAGGGAACGTCGGTGGAACTGAGCCGTCATGAGTGGAAAATGCGTGGGGATGAGATTCGCAGTCTGTGCGGACTTCGGAGTCCTCGGGCGGGGGGGCGATCCCGGCCCAAGCCGATTCGCGCGTCCCCGGTTAGGGTAACGCCTCGGGCCCACAGCACATTCCATGGACGACTTCCCTTTCCCTTCTCAAACCAGCGCGATCGCGCCTTGGTTCCTGGAGACGCTTGGGCAGCCGACCATGGCTCAGAAGCGAGCATGGCCGCCGATTGCACAGGGGCGCAATGTCCTGCTCGCCGCGCCCACGGGCTCAGGCAAGACGCTCGCGGCGTTCCTCTCAGCCCTCTATGACCTGGAACGCGAAGCGAAGGCGGCGGGAGGTGCGCTCCCGGATGAGACACGGGTGGTCTATGTGTCGCCGCTCCGCGCCCTTTCGAACGACATCCAGAAGAACCTGGCCGCGCCCCTCGAGGAGATCCGCCGACGGGATCCTGGTTTTCCGGATGTGAACGTGCTGGTGCGCACGGGCGACACCCCCGCGAAGGATCGGGCGAGGATGACCAAGCGTCCGCCCCACGTGCTCGTGACGACGCCGGAGTCCCTCTACATCCTGCTCACGAGCGAGGGCGGTCGCGGCGTGCTTCGCACGGTGAGAACCGTGATTTGCGATGAGATCCACGCGGTCATCGGGTCGAAGCGGGGGGCGCACTTGGCGCTCTCGCTCGAGCGACTGGAGCGGCTCGCCGGGCGCGAAGTGCAGCGCATCGGGCTGTCCGCGACCCAGAAGCCGCTCTCGGCCGTGGCGGACTTTCTTGTGGGCCCGGGGCGCGAATGCGTGACGATCG
Source organism: uncultured bacterium (assembly GCA_913058555.1). Lineage (GTDB taxonomy): Bacteria > Planctomycetota > UBA1135 > UBA1135 > Saltatorellus. The sequence continues at coordinate 707 of CAJXRJ010000903.1, read as the reverse complement.
ACGAAGGCCACGCCCGCGAGATCGATCTCACCGTGCAGCTTCCGGGTTCGCCCCTCGGTGCCGTCCTCTCCCATGAGACCTGGAGCGAGATTCACGGCTCGGTGGCAGAGCTGATCGAGGCGCACCGGTGCACGATCGTGTTCGTCAATACGCGGAAGGTCGCCGAGCGCACCGCGAGGGAGCTCGCGGAGATTCTCGGCCCCGAGCGGGTCACGAGCCACCACTCGAGCCTCTCGCTTGAGCGGCGTCTCGACGCGGAGAACAGACTGAAGGCGGGGGAGCTGGACGCCCTTGTGGCGACCGCGTCCCTTGAGTTGGGCATCGACATCGGGGACGTCGATCTCGTGGTTCACGTGGGCACGACGCGATCCATCGCGACGCTCTTGCAGAGGGTCGGGCGATCCGGGCACGGCGTGGGACGGGTTCCCAAGGGCGTGCTCTTTCCGGTATCCGCCGATGAGCTCACCGAGGCAGCGGCACTGCTCCTCAGCATTCGCCGGCGGAACCTCGATCGCACGGCCCAGCCGACCGCGCCCCTGGACATCTTGGCCCAGCAGATCGTGGCGGAGTGCGTGAGCCAGGAGTTTGCGATCGAGGATCTCCTGGGGATGGTGCAGCGTTCCTGGCCCTATCGCGAGCTCAGCGGCGAGCGGCTCATGGACTGTCTCTTATACACATCTCCGAGCCCACGAGACTAGGCATGATCT
>CAJXRJ010000902.1 GCA_913058555.1 uncultured bacterium | reverse complement strand
ACCCCAAGCCCATGGCCCAGGCCCCAGGTCGCCCCGACCACCGCCGGCCGGATCCGTTTGGCCCGATCCACCGCCAACGGCGCCACGCCCACGAGGTGATCCGGCCCCGTGACGACGTGGGCGATACCAGCGAGGATTCCTTCGATAGCGATGATCATCCTTGGCTCTGTGGTGGGGCGAGAGGGGCGGGCTTGTCGGGATCTTCCACTGACCCAATCGGGCTACCCGAGTCGGAGGTGGCCAGCTAGATCCCCGCGGAGCGCGAGACCATAGGGTCAACGGTGCGTGTCGGGGAGGATGGACTGCCATCGATTCTCTCCCTCCTGGGGTCCAGGGGGGTGCCTGCCCGGGCGCTGGGCCCCTTGGGGCGGCTGGGCGACGCGGCTTCCTGCCGCGTCGCCCAGCCGCGGATTCCCGGCGTGGCGCGTATAGTCGGCGGCGATGAAACGATGGATCCCCTTGGCGGCGCTGCTTTCCCTTGGGGCGCTCAGTGCGTCCCAAGACGACGTGTTCTTTTTCGACGAGGGGGCGCGCGTGACGAGCGTGACGCCCTCGGAGGACGAACTATCCCAGGCGGCGGGCAAGCCGGCGCTTCCAAAGAGCGCGCGGGAGCTCCTGGCGAGGCGGTCGGCCAAGGCGTTCGTGGGGGACTGGGACTTCATGGGGTCCTTGCTCGTCTGGGACGAGTACAACCCCGAGGGTCGTACGTTTGATGTGCTGGGGGCCCATTGTCCTCCGGATGTGGGGCCGGGCGATGTGCGTCGAGAGAGAGAGCCAGCGACGCCGTTTGTCATCGCCTCTGGACCCGAATTCCAGGCCCGCCCTCGGGTCACGGCGCACCTGGGGGGAGCGCTGGGCCCAGAGCGCTGGGTGGCGTGGGAGGAGGGCCCTACGGGCTACGGCCACACGTACCGATCGGTGGATCGTGTCTGGAACAACGCAACCGACGTGTCGGGGCCGCTGCACTCTTGGCGCGCGGTGCGCCTCGCGATGGTCCTTCCGAGCGGGGAGGTCTTCCACGTTCCGATTCCCATGCCCGGGTTCGACGTCGCGAAGGGGGCTCCGGGCCGCCGGAGTGGCGCCGACAAGCTCGGGGTCTACTACGAACGGCCCGAGGTCACGTTCGACGACGAGGGGTTCCTGTGGCTCGGGTACAGGCACATGCGCCAGGCGCAGCTTGCCCTGAAGGCGCCCACGAAGCACCACATCGAGGCTGGCTTTGGCGTCTACCTCGCGCGCCTCAGGGCCGGGGGGTGGGATTCCTTGAGCGTGCTGTCCACCAAGCAAAGGGACGGGGGCCAGGCGCTTCACTTGGTACCGCTGGACCGCGGTGTCCGCGCCTTCGCCGAGGTCGGCCGGCGCGACCGGCGCGGGCCCAAGGGGCAGCCGCTTTGGACCGTCGCGGACGTGAAAGCGCCGGCTCCGGAGGGGGGCGGCACGGCTTTGCTCTTCGACAGTGCCGCGCTCCGCAGGGGCGGCGGCGCCAAGCAGCGCGACGCGTCGGAGCCGAGTGGGCGCATTCGCCCACGGACGATGGCGAGGGCTGGGGGCAAAGATTTCACCCTCCTCTTCGGCGACCTGCATCGGCACACGGACCTGTCGCTCTGCTTCCCCTTCTACGACGGCAGCCTCGATGACGGGTACCGCTACGCCCGCGGGCCCGGCGAACTCGACTTTGTCGCGATCACCGATCACGCCCGGGATCTCGACAAAGGCAAGGCCTCGGGGCTCCCGTGGGCCCGGACGGTCGACGCGGTGGAGCGCCACCACGCCCCTGGGGAGTTCGTGGCCTTCTATTCTTTCGAGCGCAGCCAGAACCACACCGACCACAACGTGATCGGTCTTCGTCCCGACATCCTGCGGCCCCACACGCCGCCGCTGCGGGACTTCTGGGCGGAGTTCTCCGGCGATGAAGTCCTGACGATTCCCCACGCCACCAGCCCCGTTCCAGGGAAGCGCTTTGGCGGCAACGTCTGGACGAAACGCGACGACGTGCGGCGTCCCCTCGCCGAGGTGTACCAGTCCTACCGGAACGTGGACTCCTTTGACGAGCTGCGCCGCAAGGCCCTCGCTGAGGGGCAGCTCCTCGGCTTCATCGCGAGCTCCGATCACCTCTCGACGTCCGGGGCCTACGCCTGCGCCTGGACCGAAGGCACGCCCGCTGACGCGCTCGAGCGGCGCCCCATTTTTCAGGCGTTGCAGCAGCGGCGGACCTACGGCGCGACCGCCCGCATCGAGCTGCGGGCCGTTTGCGGCGATGCCTGGATGGGGGAGGAGCTCACGGGTGAGGGGCCCTTCCCCATCGAGGTGAAGGTCCAGGGCACAGCCCCGATCGAATCCATCGAGTTCTGGACCGAGGACGGCCTCGCGCACACGGTCGAGGGCAAGGCCGATAAGAACGACCTGGGCGCTCTTTGGGTCTGGCCCGGGCCGGCAGCAGGGGCCTACGGCTACTGCGCCGTGGTCGTACGCCAGGCGGACGGCGAGCGTGCCTGGGCGTCGCCGTTTTTCGCGGGCTGGGACGCCGCCGGGAAGCGCTCCTACTGACCGGCGTGCCGCTGAATGAACTGGACGAGGTCTTCGGGGA
>CAJXRJ010000901.1 GCA_913058555.1 uncultured bacterium | reverse complement strand
GCTCCCGCTCGCGGCCAGCGAGAAGAGGGCCTCGAGCGCCTCGGTGATGGCGGGGGCGAGCCCGTCGAAGTTCGCGCGGGCGCGATCGAGATCGCCCGCGCGCGCCGCGTCCTCGATGGCCTCGCAGATCGCGACTACCTGAACGGCGCCGAGCGATCGCGAGGAGGCCTTGAACGCATGTACAGAGACTCGAATCGCTTCGGGGTCCTCTTCGGCGAGCGCCGTCCGGACGGCGTCGAGGTAGGCGTCGCGGTTGTCCCGGAACAGCACAGCGAGCTCTTCCACGAGCTCCGAAGCGCCGTCCTGGCCGATCGCCGCGAGCGCGCGGAGGCGGTCGACGTCGATGATGCCCCGGAGCTCCTCCATGAGTTCGAGGTCCTTCGGCATCACAGGCAGCGGCAGTTCCGAGCTCCCCGCCACTTCGACAAGCTCTTGGTCCTGTTCCGGCGCCACCAATTCCCCCATGGCCGCCCGCCCAGCAACGACCCCTTCGACGTCCCCTGTAGAAAGCCCTAAGGCTGCGCTGAGTTCCTCCGGACGAATCTCCTCGCCGGCTTCGTCCAGTCGCTCCAGCTCGGCAAAGAGCCTCCCGAGCGCCTCCTCGCGCATGCTGTCGTTTTCGCCGTCCATGGGTGATTCGGTGTTCATGACACCCGAGGAACCGACCGGGCCCTGTGACTCACCCGGCAAAAAGCCTCGAAAGGCGCCAGATCACGCGACTTGGGCGGTACTCAGACGGGCTGACCCCGTGCGCGCAGGTGTGATCAGCATCAAAAAGAGCGTCACGAGCGTCAGCAGTTGGCTCCAAAGGCGATCGTAGAGCAGGCCAGCCCAGGGCGCCTCCAACGGGTCCACACCCAGAAGCATCGCGGTCCACACCAGGACTTGCAGCAGAGTGAAGAAGCCGGCCACCCATGCGACCTTGCTCCCCCGCAGCGGCACGCCCGCTCCGGCGAGGCGCCGGCCCCGCGCGCCGAAAGCCACGAACGCCCCCGTCAAGGACGCGTTCGCGAGCCAACGGCCGTAGGCGGGCTCGTGGAGGTAATCGGTGGAGAGAGTCGCCACCAGGAACAGCCAGAGGCACGCGCCCACGGGCGACCAACGGCCCTCCTCCCTCGCAAAACGCCCCACGCGCGCTGCCGCGACGCCAGCAAAGAGCGGCACGAGGCCGACCCCTCCGAAGACCAACACCGCCGCAAAGAACAACTCGCCCAAGACCATGGCAATCCGCCGGGGCCATGGCGGCAGGTCGGCCGGGACCACGAGAGCCAGCGCAAGAAGCACGATCGCGGCCATCAGCCACAGGCTCCGCTCCCGGGCGGCGCTCAGGAAGAGCGGCCGTCGAAAGCCCGACTGCAACGGCTCGGAGTCGATCCGATCGGAGTCCCCGTGACGCTCCGCGGCACGGTGCATGGCCTGAATCTCGCCTTCGGTGAAGCGCGTGCGACTGTCCCGAATCGAATCCCGCGCGAGGCTGCGGGTCTCGGGGTCCTCGGACAACACGGCTCGCTCGGGCACCCCAAGGATGGTCTCCGTCGGCCCCGAAGGCCCACGGAAGACGAGATGCTCCTCCTTCACGCTGCCGGGCTCAACCACCGCACGGAGCCCGTTGCCCGCGATGAAGAACTGAAGCCCATGCCTCCGTCCCGCGTCACCGATGACCTCCGAGAGTTGGTGCGCCAGCGCCAGGGACGCTTCGCGCGTGCCACTGTCACCCTTGAGGTCAAACGCGAGCCTCGCCGCCACACTGAGATCCAGGTCATCGATCCCCTCGTCGCTCGACGCGGCGGCGCTCCTCGTCACACGTCGGGCAATGCCTTGGAGAAGGGCCGTGCCCCAGGCCTCGACTCCCTCCAAACGCGTTGGCTCCTCCCGGGGCTCTCCGTCCATTCGCAGCGCCCCGTCCGCCACCGGCGCCACCCGGGCTAGGAGCGCAAACCGATCCTCGCCCACTTCCTTGAAGTCCCACGTCCAATCCGCCACGACACGAACGTCTCCGCTGTGGAACAGCGTTTCGGGCCGGGGCTGTTCCTGGAACACACGCCGAACCGCATAGCTCCCTGGCTCGCGGCTCACGAGGGCGTTGCGAAGCGCAACCTTCTGCTTGCCCCCGGAATAGGTGTCCTTTGCATCGACCCACAGCCGCACGCATCCGGGCTGAATGTCCCTGTAGGAAACCGGCGTATCCAATGCTCGGCCGTGGAAGAACTCATAGGAGCGAAAGAACGAGTGGTTCCATCGCCCGGTCCATAGGGAACCGCCCACGTCGATCGACTCCGATGAGATCGCGACGGGGCCGCCGCTCAGGGACGCCGTGTCGCTCCACAGGATCTCGGGCCGCCCGATGCCGCCAGGCCATCGAAGCAGCGCAAGCTCCAGCACTCGATCCTGCTTGGGCCCAGCCGCCCCCACCGCGTCGCGCCATTGGTGGCGCAGCTGCGGGGGCACTTCCACCTCGTTGTCGCCGCTGTAGTCGACCCAAAGAAAACGCGGCACGGGCACGCCCTCCGGCTGCGTCATCGCGAGGAGCTCATGGATCCAGCGGATTCTCGTCGCGTCGGACTCCTCAAACAGCGCATCCGCCAGGGCCTTGCGC
>CAJXRJ010000900.1 GCA_913058555.1 uncultured bacterium | reverse complement strand
CACTGCATATCGTCGGCAGCGTCAGATGTGTATAAGAGACAGGTTCGTTCTCTGGCTACGGCCTGGGACTCGTCGGCAACCGGACGACCTCCAACGAGATGCGTCAGACCATCGCCGAGCACCTCATCGACCTGCTCGAGATGCCTGAGTTCGCCCAGCCCGACATCAAGGTGGGCGCTCTCCAGGGCCTCGGACTCATCCCGCTTGACTGGAAGGCTGACGCCGCCGTCAACGAGGAAGGCTCCAACGCCGCCATCGCGTCCAACCGCCTCGCGGTTCTTCGCTCCCTGAAGGAGAAGATGAACCCGGTCAAGGGCAAGGGCGGCTTCCAGGACTTCCGAGTCCGCGCCCAGGCTCCGATCGCGTGCGCCCGACTCCTGGCCGTGCACGAAGAGCAGTTCCCTGAGGACGAAGAGATCATCGCTGTCCGCAGCGAGATCATCGAGACCCTTCTTGGGCTCGTGGCCGCTCAGTCCAAAGAGAAGCGCGTTGAGTGCTTGCAGTCCGCGACGATCGCCCTCGGCATGATCGGCAACGCTGCAGACGGCAAGGACGAAATGTCCAAGTCCAACAAGCGGATCTTCACCGAGCTCAAGCGCATCGCGAAGAACGCGAGTGACAACCAGACCGAGTACTTCGCCCTCATGGCGATGGCTCAGATGGGCAGCCGCAAGGGCCTCGGCGACGACGCCTTTGGCTTCCAGGATGACGTTCAGAAGGAGCTCCTCGGCGCTCTGGCGAACGGCAAAGGTCAGAAGAAGCCCTGGGCCGCTCTGTCCCTCGGCGTCTTCGGCAACGCTCTCAACGAGAACGGTGGTTCCATGGACCCGTCCGTGCTGATCTCCCTTCGCCAGGTGGCGAAGAAGGGCAAGAGCCCGGTGGAGTACGGCGCCTTCGCGATCGCCCTCGGCCTCGTTGGCGACCAAGGTGCGGCTGATACGCTCCTCGAGAAGCTGGATGCCATGGGCAGCGGCCAAGAGGAAGTGCGCGGCAACATCTGCGTCGGCCTCGGCCTGATGGAGGCCTCCGGTGCTTCGGAGACCCTCAACAACATCGTCCGTGCGTCCAAGTTCCGTCCCGGCGTGCTCAAGCAGGCCGCGATCGGCCTGGGCCTGCTCGGTGACAAGGAAGCGGTCCCGCTTCTTCTGGAGATGCTCGAGGAAGCCAAGGGCCTTTCGTCCCAGGCAGCCATCGCGAGCGCCCTCGGCACCATTGGTGACGTGAACGCGGTCGACGGGCTCGTCAAGATGCTCGCCGGCGAGACCGAGAAGAAGATGACCGACACCGCCCGTGGCTTCGCCGCGGTCGCCCTGGGCATCACCTGTGACAAGGAAGACTTCCCTTGGAACACCAAGATCGCGGTCAACGCGAACTACCGAGCCAACGTCCAGACTCTCACGAGCTCGGACGGCACCGGCATCTTGGACATTCTCTGATCTCGAGTCTGTCTCAGCCCCTGGCTGATTACAGAATCGAAATGGGCAGGCGCCCCGCACTTTGGTGCGGGGCGCCTGCTTCATTGTGGACTACGTGTACGCTGGTACTCGTCGCGGAACCGGGCTCCCCCATCCATCGCCCCGTGTTCCGAGACCACCTGTATGAGAACTAGAACAAGCTTCCCGCTCGCCGTCCTGGCGGCCTTCGCTTCGCTGAGCTCGGCATCGATGGCCACTTCTCCTGCGCCTGTTGCTTTCCGGCCGCTGCCGCAGCCGGCCACCGCCCCGGCGCAGGACGACTTGGCGCCTCCTCGGGGATTCTTTGGACCGGGCCCGGGCGACGCGGGCAGCGGCGGGCCCGGCGACCGCGGCGATGTGCTTTCGACGGACTCCGCCAGTTGGATCCGCTGGTGGACCTTCAACCGAGAGCGCCTGCTGCTGCGGGACACCCTCGGGCCCGAAGCCTTTGGGCCCGCGGCCCTGGGTCCGCGGTTGATCGCGGGAGGGGGTGCGGGCGCACCTGCCGTACCGGCCGCTGCGGCTCCGGCCCCCGCGCGCCCCGCCGACCGGATCGTGTATCAACAGATCGTGCCATCGATCATCAAGCGGTTGGAGGGGACGAAGGACATCGACATCAAGCGGGCTTCCCTCTTGGCCCTCGCGAAGATCGGCACGGTGCCGGGCGCCTTCCGCGGAGCGGATCGCGAACCCGATGTCTCGAGTGTCATTGCAGGATTCCTGCAGGACCGCAACCAGAGCGTCGCGAACACGGCCCTCATCAGTCTTGGGATCCTCGGCGACCCGCTGCAGATGTCCAAGCTCACTGCGGTGGCGATGGACGAGCGTGCGGGGCGCAAGGCCATGGGCAAGACCGGGGGCTTGGATCGCCGCACCCGGACGTTCGCGGTCTATGCGCTGGGCCTGATGGGCCGGCGCCAGAACAAGGAGCTTCTGCGGTCCATGATCGCGGGCAGCCTCATGAAGATCGCGGAGGCCGAGCGCAAAGACGCCGACATCGCCACCGCGGCGATCCTTTGCCTGGGCCAGTGTCCCTTGCCCCCCACTGCCCCAGCGGCGCCGCCTGCGCCGGCGGGGGCTCCCGCCGGCGTGGCGAGCCCCGTTCGCCGACCGAAGTGGCTGCGTGAGCACATGATCGACGCCCTGGA
>CAJXRJ010000899.1 GCA_913058555.1 uncultured bacterium | reverse complement strand
CTGATTAGCACTTGGCCAAGGACGTGATGGAACCCAGGAAGGGGAGCCAGCTTGGTAGCGTTCCATCAAGGCGGCCTACCAGCCGCTGACGCGCGGCCAGACCTTCAACGGCGCGTCGGGCTCCGAAGGAACGACCTCGTAGTGATCGAACTGCGCCGCGACGGAGCAGGCGTGGTTGGGCAGGACCCGCAGGAGCGTGCCCACGGGCCAGTCAGGAACGCTGGCATCGCTCCCCGGCCTTGGGGCCACGATGCCGTGCTCCTGATTGGTGCTCGCCACAATGAGGTCTGGATAGGGCTTCCCAAGGCCGTCGCACACAAGGCCGTAGCCCTGATCGAGCGTTTGTCCCCGCGTCCCGCGATCTTGGGAGAGCGCCATCCACCCAGCGTCGACGATGGCCCAACCTTTCTCGCGTTGGTGCCCGATCACGGTCGTGAGGACCGAGAGGGCAATGTTTTCGACGGCACAGACCCCGAGCCCCGCCTGGACGAGGTCGAAAAACACATAGACGCCAGCGCGAACCTCGGTGACGCCGTCCAACCCGTCGACCGCGTGGGCCGTCGGAGACGAGCCAATGCTGACGACGGGACAGGGCAGCCCCGCTGCACGGAGGGCCTCCGCCCCCGCGACCGCAGCCGCCCGCTCGGACTCTGCAAAACGCGCATGGGCCTCGGCGCCAACGACGCCGTAGCTCCCACCCGCGTGGGTCAGCACGCCCCGGAGCTCCGCGTCGCCACGGTTGAGAATCGTGCCAATCTCCACCACCGCGGGGTCCGTGGGTTTCAGCCCGCTGCGGTGGCCGTCGCAGTCGATCTCGATGAGCGCGGGGATGGCACCCCCGTGGCGCGTCGATGCCTCCGCAACCGCGTGGGCCTGGGCGGCGCTGTCCACGAGCACCGCGAGATCGCAGCCACGCGCACGGATCGCGGCGATGCGGTCGAGCTTCCGTGGGGCCACCCCCACCGCGTAAATCATGTCGAGGACGCCGGCGGCCGCGAAGGCCTCGGCCTCCCCCAGCGTCGAGACGGTCGCCGGCCCTCGACCGCCCGTGAGCAGGAGTTTGGCGATGTCCACCGACTTCGCCGTCTTGAGGTGGGGCCGCAGCGACACGCCCTTCGCTTCGATGCGACGCGCCAGCCGCCCGATATTGCGGAGCATGCGGGCCTCGTCGAGGATCAACGCTGGCGTGGGGAGCTGCGCGAGCCGGGGATCGCTTACAAGCGTCATGGGGAGTTCCGTTGCGAAGGAGAATCCTGGTCAGCGAGCTCCGCGAGAACCCTCGCTGCTGGCTTGTAGCCGACGTACGCCCAGGCCCAATTGATGAGCACCACGATGCGCGATCGGAACCCGACGAGGAAGATAAGGTGCACAAAGAGCCACGCCAGCCAGGCGAAAAATCCCCTCAACCGGAAGCGTCCGAGTTCGGCCACCGCGGAGGCCCGCCCTATCGTGGCCATCGAACCCTTGTCGCGATAACGGAACGGCTTCAACGACTTGCCACGCAGTCGGCGCTTGATCAACTTGACCGCGTAAGCGCCCATCTGCATCGCGGCGGGGGCGACGCCGGGGATCTGTTTCCCCCCCTGCTCGAAGTGCGCCGCGTCCCCAAGCACGAAGATCTCGGGCCGGCCTGGCACGGTCAAGTCAGGCTCGATGTGCGCCCGACCTGCCCGGTCCAAGGGCGCTCCAAGTGAGGTGAGGATCGGCGAGGCCTGCACGCCCGCGGCCCAAAGGACCGTCTTGGCTTCGATCCGCTCGCCCTCCCCCACGGTCACGCCCGACGCGTCAATCGAAGTCACCTGGGCGCCCGTCCGCACCGTGGCCCCAAGGTTCTCGAGCTGCCGCTGGGCGCTCTGCGAGAGCTCCTCGGGGTAGGCGCTGAGGATGCGTGGCCCACCCTCGAGCAGCAGCACCTCGGTCATGCCAGGGTCAAAGCTCCGGAAGTCCCTGGGCAGAATCTTGCGGCTCAGCTCCGCCAAGGCACCCGCAAGCTCGACCCCCGTGGGGCCACCGCCGACGACCATGAACCGCAGCCATGGCGCGCGCTCGTCGTCCGAACTCAGTCGCTCGGCCGTTTCGAAGGCCCGCAGGATCCGACTCCGAATGCCCTGTGCATCCTGGAGCGTCTTGAGTCCCGGCGCGATCTTCTCCCAGTCGTCGTGCCCGAAGTAGGAGTGCGTAGCACCCGTAGCGACCACAAGGATGTCGTAAGGAAGCGCCTCGTCCCCTAGCCAAACCGTTCGTGATTCGGGATCGACCCCGGTGACTTCGCCGTAGATCACGCGCGTGTTGCGGCTACGTCTCAGCACACGCCGTATCGGCGCCGCGATGTCCGGTGAAGCGAGCCCCGCCGTAGCCACCTGGTAGAGGAGCGGCTGGAACAGGTGATGGTTCTGGCGGTCCACCACGACCACGTCGACCGGGGCACGGCGCAATCCCTTGGCAACCCGGAGGCCAGCAAAGCCTGCACCGAGGATCACGACGCGCGGACGATCGGGACCGTGTTCCATTGGTTCGCCCAGAAGATAGTCCAGGTCGAGCGCCGCCTAGTCATTGCCCCAGACCTGTCTCTTATACACATCTCCGAGCCCACGAGACTAGGCATGATC
>CAJXRJ010000898.1 GCA_913058555.1 uncultured bacterium | reverse complement strand
TAAGAGACAGCCCCCGGCCGATCCCGATCCGGATGCCGTCTGGCTCGAACGATTCCGCGAAGCACACGGCTACACCCGTATCACGGGCGTGGGGCATCGCATTGTCGACCTCGGGGCCGAAAGGGCCTTGCCCCTGATCCAGCGCCTCTACGACCGACTGCCCACGGCCAACCACCGCGCCCAAGTCCTCAAGGCTTTCCACTTCAACGGTGGCACCGACTACGTCCTCGAGGTCCTGCACCTGGGCGCCGTGCACCCCGAAGCCGTGCCCCAAAGCCACGCCATGAAGCACCTCCAGAACTACGCGTTCGAGGACTTCAGCGGCAACATGGACGGGTACCTCGCATGGCGCGAGTCCATCGACGGGCTCAAGCGATCGGAAGTCTTGCGCCGAAGCGCGACGGCATTCGCCGCCCGCCTTCAGAGTGCGCAGCCCGATCAGCTCGCGCTGCTCCTCAATGGCATCACGCCGCTCAGGGCTCACGTTCAAGAGGCCGTCGACGTTGATGTCGCCGCCATCTTCCGTGAGCACGGTCTTGTGGGCCGCGCCCTCGAGGATCTCGGCGGTTCATCGTCGTCCGCCGCCGCCCCGTGGCTGCCTTGGGTGCGAGTGCTCAACCTCAGCGAAACGGACCTGCGCGAACGTGTGCTTCCGTGGGGCGAAGACCAGCAGCCCAGCGTGAGGCGAGCCGCCTTTGGCGCCCTCGACGGAGCCACGTGGCTCTGCGTCGAACTTTGTTCGCGGCTCGAGGCAGATCCTGACCGGCACGCCCAGAACGCTTCGTTCCTCGACGCCCTCGCCAAAGGCGCCGCCATTCGGCCCGAGGGCGAGCGTCAGACCCTCGCCCGTCGCATCGCGGCCTGCCTGGGCGAGTCCACGTCGCCCGCAGCCCAGCTAGCCATCAGCAAACGCGTGCTCTGCCCCCTCACCGGGCGCGACACGCCCCACGTTCACCGAGCCGCTGACTGGCTCGCGTGGCTCGAAGTCCAGTCCCAGACCCCATCACCGCGATGATCACCACCGTTGCACTACTGACCGCCGGCCTCTCCCCCGGGGCGTGCGCTCACCTTGAAGCTCAGCCATTCGACGTCGTCGAGGATGTCGTCCGCCAAGCCCAATCTGATTGGAAGGGCATCGAGAACGTCTCCTTGTCCGCCAATCCCTACCGCGACAAGCGTCGACTCTGCATCAAGCTCGACGACTTGATGGGCGAGGCCAAGGGAACGAAGTGGGCGGACGCGGCGAAGGCGCTCCTCGAGGGACTCGATTCCGCCGCCCCCGCGGGCCTCGTTTGGCGCACCCACGAGCTCCGCTCGCGCCTCTTGGCAACGGATCCGGCAGCGGCCCACGGGGCCCTGACGGCGGCCCTCGACGCTTACCCGGCGGACGAGTACCCCTCGCCGATGAAGCACAGCTTCTTCCAGCACCTCGTGTGCGCCCGCGCCCCCTTCGCCCTTGAAGCTCAAGGGGGGGAGGCCGCGACAAAAGAGATCCTCGGTCTCCTTCGGGATGACGCGCGCTTCTCGTACTTCTACGCGGACCCGCTTCAGTCGGCATTCCTGGCCAAGGGCGAAGCCGCAAGCCTCAAGGCGCTCTTCGAAGGCGCCGCCGATATTCTCGAGGATCGCGACCCCGCCGCAGCCCGCGAGCTGCGTTCGCGGTCGATCCCCGAAGAGCTGCGCCTCGGGGGTGACCCGAAGAAGCACTACGTCCTGATCGGTGGCGATCGCCCTGGCAAGAAGGAACGTCCTCTTATTGTCGTCATGCCGGGCGGCACGGGCCAAGCCCTGGAGTTCCTGCCGTGGATGCAGCACCTCACTGCACCGTTGCTCGATGAGTATCAGTTCGCTGTCCTCTCCGCGCCCACCTGGCAGGAGGGGCAAGGGGAACAGGTCGTGTGGACGACCGAACGCCACAAGAAGAAGTACAAGGCAAAGTTCACCGTAGAGGACTTCGCCCGGGATGTGGCCAAAGAACACGCATCCAAGGAGGCCGGCGCATACCTCTTCGCCTGGTCGTCGGGCGGTCCCGCTGCCTACGCCACGATCCTCGATCGGGACAAGACATTCAGCGGTGCATACGTGCTAGCCAGCGTGTTCAAGCCAGACCAGCTCGACGTCCGGCGCGCCAAAGGGAAACGCTTCGTGCTCGAGCAAGGGCGCACCGACAAAGTCACTCCCCTGCGCTTCGCCGAGAAGGCCAACGAGGTCCTGACGAAGCGCGGAGCGGACGTCCTGTTCGTTCCGTTTGACGGCGGCCATGGATTCGGCGACATGCTCGACGCCAGGAAGAGCCTCGCGGGAGCACTCGAATGGCTGACGGCGCCCGCGAAGGCGGGCAAAAGTGCCCGCAAGACTTCGCGTCACCGCTAGCCCTTACATCTCGTCCGGAGCGCCCACGCCCAGGATCCCGAGGGCGTTGGCGATGACCTGGCGCGCGGCTCGTACCAGCACGAGTCGCGCCGCCGTCACCTGGGGCTCTTGCCCAAGCACCCGCTCCCGCGCGACCCACGAGTTCACGTCCCGCGCGAGTCCGAGCACGTAAGTCGTCACCTCGCTCGGCTCGGCCTTGGCGGCCGCGCCGCGCAGGACATCGCCGTAGCGGCCCAGTG
>CAJXRJ010000897.1 GCA_913058555.1 uncultured bacterium | reverse complement strand
ATAAGAGACAGGTCCTCAGCAGCACCCGATGTGGCCTGCCATGCCAGGAGCGCGATAGCGATGATGACGATGACAAGGGCGAAGCCCAGGTGCCGTGTGGAGGAGGGGGCGGGAGTCATGGGTTCATGCACCCTTCGGTGCGGCGATGCTCGGGCTCAAAACGAAAGCTCTCATTCATCGGCCCTCTTTGGGGGGCTCCACCGCAAAGAACCAGCCGGTGGGCTCGGTGCTCAGGTGCTCCTTACCATCGACTTCGTTCGCGCCCGCAGGACTGGCATGAATGGTCGTCCAGCTGGGGTCAATGGTGGGCCGCAGCATGGGGGCCCGTTCGCTCAGCCAGAGGACACCATCCTTGTCTGTTTTTCCGACGAGTCGATCTCCGAGGCGCACCGGGACGCCCTCCACAGGCATCATCGTCCGCACGTCAAAAGCGAGGACACGCTCCCGAAACCCCGGTTCGAGGCGAACCTCAAGGTCCTCAGGGGAGGTGCCGCGCGTCCAGATCAAGTGCAGCGTGCGGTAGCCGTCCGCGGCCACGAAGAGGTCGAGGGGTCTTGAGCCGGAGGCTTCGAAAGCAAACTGACCGCCATTGCTCCGTCGAACCCTCCGCGTCTCGAGGCCGCGGCCCTGTCGGATCGAGACTTCAGCCGGGGCTTTTCCCGTGTCGTTCCCAAGGACGGTGACCCGAACCTCGAAAGGGTCGCCCGCGTCCGTAAGGGTCACGCGCACCACCGGTTCGTCCTCGGTCACAGGAACCGTGAAGTGGCTCCACTCGAAGCCCATCAAAGGCGTCAAGAGGATTTGCCACCCGTCGCCATCCGCCGCGCTCACCTCGAAGTCCTCCGTGGTCCAGATGCCAGCCTGGCCGCTCAGCTGGAAGGGCAAGGGCCGCTGCTGCTCCGTGGGGCGGTTGCTATGGAACAACAGGGCTTCGCTCCGGGAGAGGTCCGCGTCCAAGGCGCCGGTGGCGTCCACGATGAGGGACGCCACAAAGGTGATGGGCCGCGGCGGCTTGATCCGCAGGGTGAGTTCCTCGCCCTGGACGATGGTCAGGGTTCCTTCAAGGCCGGGCCCACCACCGCGGGTGCGCCACGTGTAGTTGCCTTCGAGAAGCGCCACGGGATCTGCGACGCGCGTGGGCCCTTTGCCCTTGATTCGAATCTCCTGCGCCAATGGTGGGCAAGGCAGCCTGGCGGAAGCGGCAGCCAGAAGCGGCGACGGGGGGTCCGTGCGGACCACATGGACCATGTCACGTCCCAGCGGAATTTCCTCGATCCACTCCACGTTGAGCGCACCCGAGCCGACCCATTCGACCGGTACGGGGTCCATGAGATCGCGGCGCCGATTGGGGACACGAACGTATCCCACGAGGTCGCTCCTTTGGGTCGTGAGGTATCCCGGCCGCCAATCCTCGGTGCCGAGCATTCCGCGAGTCGCCGTCGGCTCTCCTCCTGTGGCAGGCTCCGCACCATCGGGGGGAAAGTGGTCGTCCGATAGCTCAACCCACGGAAGACCGCCGCGGCCCTCCCCCTGCTTCGCGTGATAGGCGGAGACGCTTCCACGATCCTGGCGATCGAACTTCCGCACGAGCAATGCGACGAGATCTGAGGCGGGAACCGCCCCAGGATCGAGGGTCAGGACCTGCTGGGGGTGAACGCCGGAGAGACTTGCCGCCGGCCCCCTGTCCGAGTCAGGCTCCGGCTCTCCCGTCGCCACGGGCGCCACGCTGGCCGTTTGACGTGACACCTCATCGGTCACGCCTTGGTGCCCGAGGGGGTCCACGCGACCCGAAGCCCCGTCGGCCACAGGGTTCGGCCCAATCAACAACTCAGGACTTACTGGCTCTGGCCCCCCCTGGGGCGAAAAGCGCCAGGCCAGCAAGGCCACGCCGGCCGCGACGACCACCAAGGCGAGCCCGAATCGCGTGCGTGAGGGAATGGTGACCATGGATTCAACTTAGCCCGCGGGGCGCCGCCGGACACAGAATCCAAGTTCCCAAATCGTCCGCGGTACCGGAGGACGGCAGGACGCGACTCCGGCCGGAATCCGGGGGAGATTCGCGCTCCCTTGGGCAGCCCGACGCGTCGTGGAAACGGTGGCTCCCAACGCTACATGTAGCGGCTCCCTGGCCGGTAACCCGCAACCCCCTGGGGTCGTGTTGAATTGGTGGCTTTCAATGGGGTGCCGCGACTGTTAGTCAGGGGCTCGCGGCGGGTCCAGGGGGGAACCGCCCGATGACCTGCTACGGGCCTTGGGCCCCGGGACCTTCTTTGATGGGTGATTCGACCCGTGTGTTGCCGCGTAAGTACGCCGCGGCGTTCCTGACCGCTTTCCTATGCCTCAACGGCGCCGGATGGCTGCTCGTCGGCCAGCGGCTCGCGCGTGCGAGCGACTCGGGCGGCGGGGAGGGCCAAGCGGGGCGCCCCGTGACCGTAGCTTGGACGCTGCCGAGCGACGGCGTCCACGTCGCGGACCGGCTATCGGTCGTTTTCACCGAGCCGCTCATCGACGGACTCGATTGGGATGAGTCGTCGGAGCCCTCGATGCTCCCAGAGATCCAAGCGGCGCCCTTCGACATCTGTCTCTTATACACATCTCCGAGCCCACGAGACTA
>CAJXRJ010000896.1 GCA_913058555.1 uncultured bacterium | reverse complement strand
AGATCATGCCTAGTCTCGTGGGCTCGGAGATGTGTATAAGAGACAGGTCATCAAGGTCGCGCTCTTTGACGACGGGGGCGAGATGGTCGGCTACCCGCGCCAGGTGCGCCTTGAGCGCGCGGCCGCGGTCCTGCGTTTCGAAGCGTTCGAGATCCCCGCGGGTGGGAAAGCGAGCGCCGAGATGCTCCGCGTCGCGCGCGAGAACAAAGGCGCACGCATTGGCGGCGGCGTTCTCTTTGGCGCCGACGAGGGGCGGCTGGCTGACATCAACCGGGAGCTCTTTGCCCGTGTGGATACCCGGGCCCACGTGGACCTTCGGCCGGCGGCGTTCACGGACATTGCGGATGGCAGGCGCGTCGATCCACTCCGGCCCAGGATCTGGGGCCGCCATGCGGTGTACGCAGAGGGGCAGCTCGTGATCCCCGAGGGCGGCGAATGGGCCATGGCGGCTTCGTCGCGGAGCGCCCTGACGCGCATCCTCGTCGGTGGGCAGCTAGGGATCGAAGCGTCGGCGAAGCCGGCCAGCGCCACCGCGACCCTCGAAGCGGGAACCTATCGGATCCAGTTCGAGCACGCCGTGCCGGACGTCCACAACGACCTGCAGGTCACCTTGACTCGACAAGGCGGGGCGCCCACCCCCCTCGGGTCCATGCTCCTCCCGCTGGCCGGACACGTGTCCGGTGAGAACCTGACAACACTCGACACTCCCTTTCAATGACCACTAGCCCCAAGCGAAACACCGTTCCGCCCACGCCGGACGAATACGGGCCCTACTACAAGGCCTACATCGACTTGGCCCCTGGGGGCGACATCGTGCGCGCCCTGGAGACGCAGTCCGAGTCGCTGCTCAAAACCTTCGGAGAGTTCGAAGGGGAGCGCGGCGCTCACACCTATGCGGATGGCAAATGGACCGCCGCCGAGGTCATCGGGCACGTCGTCGATATCGAGAGGGTCTTCGCCTACCGAGCGATGTGCTTCCAGCGCGGCATGGGGCAGGTCGAGCAGGCGGGCGTCGACCAGGACGTGATGGTGCCGGCGTCCCGTGCGACCGACCGTGGCGTCGCTTCTTGGATCCGAGAATTCAAGCACCTGCGCGCGAGCCACGTGGCGCTTTTCGATGCCATGAACGAGGAGGACCTCGCGCAAGTGGGCCGGGCCTCGGGGGCGAGCTGCACGGTGCGCGCGCTGCTCTACAAGATGTACGGCCACGCGAAGCATCACGCCCAGGTTCTTGAGCAGCGCTACCGCTAGGCCGAAGGGCACCAGTCAGGCATGCTGATCATCCAAGGCCGAGCGACGTCCATTGGCGTTCTTCCTGTTCGCCGCGTTCTCCCGTTCCGCGGGCGCCGCTCCGTCGGGCCGTTCGTCTTCCTGGACGAAATGGGGCCCATTGACTTCGCCCCCGGGGAGGGCATCGACGTCCCGCCCCATCCGCACATTGGCCTGTCGACGCTCACGTACATGCTCGAGGGCGGCCTCGATCACCGGGACAGCCTCGGTGTGTTTCAGCCCGTTCGCCCCGGCGCCGTGAACTGGATGACGGCGGGCCATGGGGTCACCCATTCCGAACGCACTGACCCCGCCGAGCGCGCGGCTGGGCACACCGTCCGTGGCATCCAGGTCTGGGTGGCTCTGCCCCCGGAGAAGACGGGGATCGACCCGAGCTTCGAGCATCATCCAGGAGAGCGGATTCCCGTCCAGGCGTCCGCCGGGGGATCCCTCACGCTCATTGCCGGGGAGGCCTTCGGCATGCGCTCTCCAGTGAACGTGCACTCGCCGCTCTTCTACGCCGACGCGCGCTGGGCCGAGACGCCGATGGGGGCCGGCGATTTTGAGGTGGCGCTCGACCCCGGGCTCGGCGAGCGGGCCGTCTATCCGATGGACGGCGACGTCATGGTGGATGGTCAGTCGATCGAGCTCGGGACCCTCGCGGTCATCGAGGACGGTTCCCCGGCGACGGTGACGGCCGCGCCCGGGGCGAGAGCCCTGGTCCTTGGCGGCGAGGCGCTGCCCAGGGAACCCCTCATCCACTGGAACTACGTGGCGTGGACCCGGGAAGGCATTGAAGCGGCAAAAGCCCGCTGGGCGAATGGCGGCTTCCCAAAGACCGTCGGGGAGCCGAACTCCCCCGGCGGGGCGTCATGAGAACCAGGCGGTCAGGATTTCGAGCAACGAGCGGAGCCCGAGCGCCATCACGACGATGAAGAGCGTGGTCCCGACCGCGCACCCAAGCTTGGAGATGAGGCCCTCTCGCGCCTCTGCCTTGACCCTTCGCTCGGTCTCGGCAACCACCCGGGCGATTTCTTCCTGGACCACCAGGCCGCGGGAACGGATGGCTTCCATGACAGCCGGAGGTAGTGGCGTCCCCCGGGATGCATGGAGGAGGCTCTGGCGAAGCGCGAATGCGAACTCGACAGGGGTATTCTGCTTCTCGAGGTAGGCGGCGATCACCGGCTGGTGCTCCGGGTCCAATGAGCACCCGCGGCAGAGCATTCGGCCGGCGTCTGGTACCTCACCAATGGCGAGCTGCATGGCCCCGAGCCTCGCGGCGAAGCTCGGTTCCTGTTTGAACTGGGACGCGTAGGTACGTAGCCGTTGGCGCGCCCGCCACAGC
>CAJXRJ010000895.1 GCA_913058555.1 uncultured bacterium | reverse complement strand
CTGCATATCGTCGGCAGCGTCAGATGTGTATAAGAGACAGATCTCGTCCTCACCGACATCCCGCCGAGCCCCGACCTCGACATTCGCCTCTATTCCAGCGTCGTCGAGAAGTCGCCCGTCGGCCTCTTCGCTGCGAAAGCCCTGGCTGAGTCGCTGATCCCCGGATTCCCTGCTTCCCTGGACGGGGCCAAGTTCTTGATGCCAAGCCGCGCGAGCCACCTAAGGCACGGCGTTGAGGCATGGCTGGACGAGTCCAAGCTGTCCCCAAAGATCGCCGGTGAGTTCGAGGACAGCGCCCTCCTCAAGATCTTTGGTGAGGCTGGCCATGGCGTCTTCCCGGCTCCCCTCAGCGTCCAATCGGACCTCGAAAGGCGCTACGGCGTGCGGTGCGTCGGCACCTTGGACGGGGTCGTGGATCGGTGCCTCGCCGTGACCCCCGCCGCCAAACACCTCGACCCCGCGGTTGCGGCCCTGCTCGAGGGCCTGGCCCCGTAGGCCGTGGGTCAGCGGACCGGGAATGGAGGAAGTTCCGATCGGCTTGATGGGGCGGCGGGGCGCCCGGCGCTGGGAGGGGTAGTAGGCCCCCGGGAGACGCCCGGGGGACGCCACAGCCCCCTCCTCGACGCCCATGGCTTTCCTCCCTGTCCCCATTCGAATCGCCTTCCTCCTGGGTCTCGCGCCCTTAGCCCAGGCCATTCAGTCTCCTGAGGAAGAGGCGTACGTGGACCCCTATGACTCCATGACCACGCCGCGCGGCGGGGTTGACGATGCGGTCCCACTGCCCCGGGGTGAGGTCTCTTACGAACCGCTGGGGAATCCCAGCCACGTGGCGCTGGCCGCACCTCTGGTCGAAATCGACACCGGCGAGTTCGAGGAAGCCGTGCACTTCGTCAAGCACGGGGAAGACATCTGGATGCGCGGGCCCGCGTACAAGGCCTGCGCTTCGGAGTCCGGGTTCACTTACATCCCGTTCCTCGGTTGGAAAGCGCCGCGGAACTACCCGGTGACGTTCCGTCTCGAGGCTGCCACTCTCGGAGGGAAAACGCTCCGATTGGATCCGGAGGCGAAGGTCACCCAGGACGGGCAGCGATTCGTCTTGGATCGGGGGCCCATTGACGTCATCTACGAGGTCGAGAGTCGCCAGGTCGAGCAGCTCTTTGCGCTTGATGTCGCTGGCGCGGTGGGGGACTTGGTCTTGCACGTCCGTGTGACGTCTGACCTTGGGGGGGCTCAGCACGCCGACGGATTCCGCTTCGGGGGGCCTGAAGGCGGCATGGACTACGGCGCCGCGACCGTGCTCGACGGGGCTGGGCAGAGCGCCAGAATCGAAACCGTTCTAGATGGGCAGGTCCTGCGCCTCACTGTCCCCGCCGCATTCCTGGCGAGTGCCGAAGGCCAGGTGGTGATCGATCCGATCCTGACCACGTTTGTGGTGGATGGCACAAGCGGCGACCAGCGACAGGTGGACGTGGCGTACGACCAAACGACGGACTGTTACACGTTTGTCTACGAAGACACCTTCTCCGGCAACGATGCCGACATCTATCGCCGCGTTCGCACTTCCACTGGCGCCCTCGTCAGCGGCGGTCTGGTCTTCGGGAACGACCAGGTTTGGCGTGACCCAGCGATCGCCAACCTGAATGGCGAGAGCAAGAACTTGATCGTGGCCTCGGTCACCAACGCGTCGGGCGATCAAGAAGTCCGTGGCCGCATTCAAAGCGTGCCGAACAACTCCATGGGGACCGAACTCCTGATCGGCGACGCCGCCGGCATGGGGTACGACAACATCCGTCCGGACGTGGCAGGCAACTCTCGAAGCCAGCCCGGCTCGCGATTCTTGGTCGTTTGGGAGCGGAGCATCTCGCCGACGCGGCGCAACGTGAGGCTTCGTGCCGTTGAGGCCGACGGCACACTGGGAACGCTCTATTCGGTGGACGACCGGGACAACGTCTATCAAGAGGAGGTCTCTGTTTCGCAGTCCGCGGGCGATCCCCAGAGCGTCAACGTCTGGAACCTCGTGTGGCGGAATGAAGACCTGGCGACGGACACGGACTCCCTCCGGGGCGCTCAGATCACTACCAACGTGTTCCTCGCCTCCGCGGCGGCGGAGCTCGACGCACTCTCGCCGGGAAGGCGCATGCGTGAGATCGATGTCTCGGCGGGCCTGGCCCAGGGGGGCCCCGATTCGGTCTACATCGCGACCTACGATGACTACGGTTCGTCGTCGAGTGAGGCGTCGATCGTCGTGGTCCGCGACAACGTGTTCGCTGACGAACAGAACCTCGCTGAGATCGAACACGCCGACCCAACCGGGCGACTGGATGCACGCGTGGGGGCGAGCAACGACCGGTTCGTCGTCACCTATGTGGATCAGACGAGCGCCGACGTCTACGCCACCGTTCTGCAGTTGATCGGATCATCGAAGTTTGGGGTCGCCGAGCGGCGTGCTCTGCTCGGGTCGACGCTCCAGGCCAACCGCGGTGGTGCCGCCATCGCGACGAAAGCGGCGGGCGGTGCGAGCGGCGCCGAGATGGCCATCGGCTGGTCGTTCACGGAGTCGACAAACGACTACGGGGTGAACGGCGTCACGTCTGTCTCTTATACACATCTCCGAGCCC
>CAJXRJ010000894.1 GCA_913058555.1 uncultured bacterium | reverse complement strand
TGCCCGACCTGGCCCCCTCCGAGCTCGTCACTGCCGGCCACGACGACCAGCGCCACCGTGGCGAGCGCGCCGGCGACATTGCCGATGTACACGAGGACCCAGTTGCGTAGCAGCTGCCGGAACGTGACGTGGCCCGAGGCCCAAGCCATGGCTACCAGGTTGTTGCCGGTGAACAGCTCGGCACCGGCCACGACCACAAGGATCAGTCCCAGGGAGAACGCGAAGCCCCCAAACATCCGTGTCAGTCCGAAACCCAGGTTCGACTGGGTGACGACGACCGTGAAGAACAGCGCCCCGAGGGAGATGAACGCCCCGGCCAGCACGGCCAGTGTGAGCACGCTCAGCGTGTCGCCTTGAGCCTTCGTGACCCCGATGGACTCGACGCGCCCCGCGATCTCGGCGGGTGCATAGGCATCCACGCTCGAGCTCCTTTGGTGCGGAGTCTTTGCCGGGTTCCCTGATGGTTCTTCTTGCTGCATGGGGTCTCGGTGAGACTCTAGCGCCGGATCGCCGTGGACGCTCGTGGTAGAAGCCTGATCCCATCACCAAGGCGGAAGGCCGAGGCGGACGCATCCCTACGGTGCTCCTTCCCGTCAGCCCCGTCAGGGCAACTTGTTGGCCGCGAGCTTCAGCGCTGCAGCGGCGGCACCAAAGCAAGCAGCTACGGCTGCGTAGAGCGTGAAGCGGAACACGGTCGAGGTGCCCATGCGGACGGACCGAATCCCGGCTTCTGTGTCTGTGAAGAGAGCTGGGGCCTCGAGGAGGAGAATGCCTACTAGAAACGCGCCGCCCAAGAAGACGAACACCACGGACGTCATCGCGCAGAGTGCGGCGGGCCCAATCGAAGCCGGCGAGGGCTCCTGACTAGGGGATGGGCTGCTATCAGGCATGGTCATCACGACGATACAAATGGGCGAAGACTGGGCGAGCGAGACCGAGTGCGGGACCGTCCAATGGGGGGGGCCGCGGCGGTTGGGTGGCGTGCGGGGGCGAGGCCCCTAGCCTGTTCACACTACAAAGTAAACCAAAGTGCTCGCGTCGTGTCGCGGCCGATCCCGCCACCGAGCCCTCCAGGATCTCAGTGGCTCGCCTTCTTTAGCGCGGTCCAGTTGCCCGGGCCGAGGTCCGTTGCTGGGTTCACGAATGCGTCGTTCGTCAGGATGTACTCGTTGTTTCCATTCGAGTAGACGTTGTCGTAGCCGCCGGGGAGCTGCACCCCGTAGCTCGTTCCCTGCTCCGTGTAGATCTCGGACTCGCCGATCGAGCGGACGACTCTGCCGTGCAACCGATCACTGCTCGCGGATCGCCTGCGATGGCTTTCATCCGAAGACTGGCGCGCGGAATCGAAGGCCTTCGACATGATCGCCGAGCGCTTGTCTGTTTCCCTCTGCCTGTTGGCAGCCACGTCGGCGGAGATCTTCAGGACGGCTGCGAGGCGCTTCGCGCGAGCGCGGAGCCAGGGGTCGGTGGCGGCGACTGAGTTCGAGAGCGTGCTGAGTAGCCCGATTGAGTCCACAAGCTTGCCCACGGGAGCGCGCATGGTGATGCCTTTTTCCTGAGTCCAGGTGACATCGCGGCCCATCATTGGGTTGTCGATGGTCAGGACGGTCATGGCCATGAGCATCAGCTCTTCGTACTCGACGCCATCGAGGGTGTAGCGCGACTCCGCACCGAGGACGAAGCAGTCGAACTTCGTTTGGCCGCCCATCTGAGCCTCCATCCTGCCGTAGTCTTCGTTCATCTTCCGCACCGGTTCCATCTGGCGGCGGAAAGCCACCGTCAGCTCCGGAATGATGGCGACGTTCATGACTCGGATGTTGCGGGCTTTCGGGTGAGAGCTGGGCAAGAGGGTCTTCTCGAACTTAGCCTTCCACCCAGCCAAATCCTGAGGCACATGAAAGACCGGCAGCCCGTCGTCCAGCGAGCCCTCCGGAAGGCGCGGCGTGCCGAAGGTCGCCGGTGGCGTCTTGTCCACCGCCATGAACGAGGGCTCGATCTTGAGCCTCACGCCATCCGGCGACGTCAGCGTGATCTCCTCGCTCGGCATCACTTTGAAGAGGGCATTCGGGGCGTAGAACGCGCCACCCTCGACCTTCCAGCCAGCCGGCACCAGCATCGTGTGGGAGGGCTGTCCGCCGAACCCCGGGTCCTTGAACGTGTGCTTGCGGAGCCGGATCGTGCCGGCCGAGTGCTGCAGGTCAGGGCCCGTGTGGGGGGGCAGGGGCGGTGTGTCCCCATCTTCGACGAGGGAGATGACGTAGCGCTTGGCGCGGTACGTGACCTTGATCGATCCGTCCTCGTTCTCGGTGGTCCTGAGGCGCCGACTCGCCGTTCCCTCCTGGACTCTCCCGCGGCCCACCTGAAGCCCGTCCGTCTTGACGGTCAGGTCGAGCTGGAACGGCAGGGGCGATCCCCCTGGCGACTGGAGGGTCCCGGCGACCTTGCCCTGGGCCTCATTGAGCTCCGTGACGATGAGGGTCATTCCGTCGCCTTTGAATCGCAGCGGCAGCTCCTGGGCCCACGAAGGGGCGCTGGTGGCCGCCAGAGGGTTGGCCAGTGGGCTGCTCGGAGGGACCGTAGGAGCCCCCAACGCGTGGGCGGTGAGGAAGCTCGCAGCGCAGGCGGCGCTGAGGAGGGGCTGGGCGAGGGGGGAGAGG
>CAJXRJ010000893.1 GCA_913058555.1 uncultured bacterium | reverse complement strand
CGAGATCATGCCTAGTCTCGTGGGCTCGGAGATGTGTATAAGAGACAGAGGTTGTACGCGGTGATCGAGGGGTGAGGACGGACGTCGAGGGCTTCGATGAACGCGCTTCGCGCCGCGTCGAATTTCTCCGCCTGGAGCGAAGCGATGGCGCGCGCGAAGGCGTCCGTGTAGGCCGCGACCCACGCGGGTTCAGCGGGGAAGGGCGCCGGGATCGAGCGGGCCGTGGATTCGACTTTGGATTCGCGTAGCCTGGCCGCCCTTGCAAGGTGCTCGCGCGCGCGCGGGTCTGCTCCCGCGCCCTGGGCCACGATCACCTTCTCCAGGGATTCGTGTAGTTGAGCCAAGGCCAGCGCATCCGGGGACCAGGCCCGTAGCCGTAGGGCGAGCGCGGACTGCAGCGCACCCTCAGCCTCGGTGAACTGCCCCTGCGCCAGGGCATGGGCGGCCAGAGTCTCCCACACGGCGGCCACGTGGATGATCTCCCCATCGCGAATGGGCTCAAGGGCCGACAGTTGTTCTCGCGCCTCTCGGCTATTGCCAAGCTGCGCCTCAGCGGCTGCGATCACCGTGTGGGCACGACGCCCCACGTCCTCAGGTGGCCGTCCCTTGTTCGGGGTCGCGAGGGCCCTACGGACAAGGTCCTTGGCGATCTCGGCGCGCCCCTCCATTAGATGAGTGGCGCCAAGGTCCACGAGCACGCGTATCATCTCAGGTTGCGCATCTGCGCCGCCCCGCTGCAACATGCCGAGGGCCCGGTCGAACAGTGGGCGCGCGTCCTGCGGGCGACCGAGTTCGAGGAACGCGCGGCCACTCGCGTGCAGCAGGGCAGCGCGAACGCGGGGCTGGTCTTTGAAGCCCCCGCGCAATCGGTCTACGCCCCGCTCAAGGAGGGCGTGGGCAGCGTCATCGGTGCCTGCGTCCTTGCCTGTGCGCTCGAAGTGCCCGACGAAGTGCTCGACAACCGCGGTCTTCCACTCGGCCTCGTTCCGCACCTGATCCCGCTGCTTACGAATCTGAATGTTAGCGACCAAGAGTCCCACTGGGATGCACACCAGAAGGGTAGCTGCCAGGGAAGCCGCAACCGCTTGCCAGGGCTTGCGCCGTGCCCAGCGCTTGGCGCGTTGGATCGCCGTCGGCGCCTTGATCCCAAGGGGTCGGAACGCGAGCAGGCGCTCGACATCCGCGGCGAGCGCCTGCATCGACGGATAGCGTTGCTCTCGGTCCTTCTCGAGGGCGGCTTGGCATAGGCGCTCGAGATCCAAGGGCAGGTGCGGAGAGATGCGCCGTAGCGGCAGCGGGTCGCGGGCGCTGATCGCGGACAACACCTCCATCGCGGTCTCTCCGATGAATGGGCGCTGCAAACACGCGCACTCGTAGAGGGTCACGCCCAATGAAAAAACGTCCACGCGTTGATCGATGCCGCCGCGGTGCCCTTCGATCTGTTCCGGCGCTACGTAGTAGGGCGTCCCCGCAAATTCACCCGAGAGGGTCAGCGTCGGCAGATCTCCCAAGTGCGCCAGGCCGAAGTCGAGAACTTGCGCGCGGCCATCCCGGCGCAGGACGATGTTACTGGGCTTGATGTCACGGTGCACAACCCCTGCGCTGTGGGCGGCAGATAGGGCCCGCGCCACCTGCAAAATGATGC
This sequence comes from uncultured bacterium, assembly GCA_913058555.1. Taxonomy (GTDB): domain Bacteria; phylum Planctomycetota; class UBA1135; order UBA1135; genus Saltatorellus. Next base: position 1,033 of record CAJXRJ010000893.1, on the reverse strand, counting down.
GGCCGATGGCTTCGACCCAAGTGCTTCCGAAGGCGCCGGGGATGGCCCCCGGCACGAGGGCTTCGATATCGGCGGCAGTCAATTCCGAAGCGGGCGCGTTGCGGGCGCGGAGTCCCTCGAGCACACGGTCGAGGGCCAATCCATCGGCGTACTCCATCGCGAACCAGGCCTGCCCATCCTTTTCGCCGACCTCAAGGATCGGCACGATGCCCGGGTGCTCGAGGCCCTGTAGGGCCTCGACCTCGCGGGTGAATCGTTCGCGTGCCCGATTGGCACGCGAGTCTGAGTCCGAGGAGAGCGAGGGCATCGCGCTGGGGCCGAACTTGACGGCGACCGTCTGCCCAGTGCGCTCGTCCTCCGCGAGGTAGACCTGGCCCATGCCGCCGCCTCCGAGATGCTCGAGCAGGCGGTACGAACCGCAGCGCTTCGGCCGATTCTGGGAGCCGACCTGCAACATCCCAACCCGCGAAAGGGCCGCCAGGCGACTGCGGAGCCGAGGGGCCTCTTGCGCGTGCTGCTTTAGGAAGGACTCAAGGGCTGCCTGCCCGTCGCACTCCAGCAGATCGATGGCCTCGGCCACCAACTCTTCGAGCCGCTCGGCCGAACTCCCGGCCTCCTCCGGTTGCGATTCTCCACTCATTGGATCCTCCATTGAAGCACGACGAGCTCAGCTAGGGACTCACACCGCTGCTTCAAGCCGTATAACCAAGTGGTACGCCTCGCCATGCCGACCTCATCCGATCCACCGACCCCATCCGAGTCGCAGGACCTTGTCCTGCGGGCACGCGCCGGGGATGCGGAGGCCAAAGAGCAGTTGCTCGCGAACCACCTGCCTGCCCTGCGGGGGTTTGTTCGCCTGCGCCTCGGGAAGGGACTGCGCACCCGTGAGGAGAGCGTCGACCTCGTCCAGTCGGTTTGTGGGGACTTACTCGAGGACTTCGATGGATTTGAGTACCGGGGTCCGGAGAGCTTTCGTCGCTGGCTGCTGCGCCGGGCCGAGAACAAGATCCGCGCCCGGGGGCGGTTTTGGAGC
>CAJXRJ010000892.1 GCA_913058555.1 uncultured bacterium | reverse complement strand
GAGATGTGTATAAGAGACAGGTCCAATAGATCGGCGTCCTCTAACGTGCCGAAGAGTTCGCCGAGCCTCAGTCCGTGGCGCCGGTCGATGTCCTCAAACATCCCCCGGGCGGCGCGGCATAGATCCGATGGTGTCCCGGTGGGTCGAGGTGGTGGGCCTTGGTCGAAGGCCGACTCGTCTTGGATCTGTACCTGTGCGAGCCCCAGTCGTTTGGCTTGGTCCCGGCGCATCTCCGACACGATGGGAACGATCCGGCTCTCGATGGCCTCGCGGAACCTGGCGACCTCGTTGGGGCCGTAATCCACGCGGCGCATCCGGTCGTACGCGAGGTCAGTGAACGAGTTCAGGCCAAGGGCCTTGGCGGCCTTCGTCCGGATCGCCACGAGGCTGTCGAACTGCGCGTCGAGGGTTTCACGGTGCGCCCCGAACCAGCCCCAGCGGGCGACGGTCGCCTGGGTCCGAACGTCTCGGTCCTCGTGATTCAGGAGAGCGCCGGCACCGGAGAGAGTCATCGTCTCCCCGCCGATTTCCACGCGGGCGCTGCCGGTGAGCGCCATGGCCTCGCTCATCAGCGACTGCTCTTGGGAGAGCTCGTCGGCGGCCGCCTCCGAGTAGGTCCGTGCCTCGGCGCCCCAGCGGGCGACGGTGACCGCCCCGAACCGCTCCTCGAGGCCGCGTCGGATGCCATCCGAGACGGAGCCCCCAAGGAGGGTCTTGAGGAAGACGTTGCGGCTCTCCTCGAGCATCGGGACCCACGCGTCCAGCTGCTTTTTCGCAGCGAGGGTCGCCGGATCGGTCACGTCTTGTCGGAATCGAATCGACTGGGAGCTGCGCCAGTCGCTGACGGCGCGTTGACTGTTCTCCCAGGCGAGGACCGCAGACACTGCGTCCTCAATGGTGGTGGCGCCCGAGAGAGCCGCGGCAGCGTCGCGCGCCTCCGATACGGCTGCTTCTGGGTCGAAAGGAGTACCGGCGGGCGCGAGTGGGGTCGTCAAGGTTCGGTGCGTGGTCTTGCGAAGAGGGCTCGGGGTGATGCCCGCAGGATACGTCCTGCCCGTGAAGGGGATCCGTAGAAGGTTCGCAAGGCCCGGAGCCTGAGGCTCGGGAAGTCATCGATCTCGGCGCTCTCGTCCCGGCGCCAGAGGGGCCCCAGATCCACTTCGGATCCCCGCAGGAACTCGGCGGTGTGGGCGCGCGATCGGGCGGCCCAGCGCAGGGTCAAGGCCACTTCGCCGGTGGTCTCGGTGGGCAGGCCCAGGTAGAGACGTACGTGTCCGAGTCCGCCGCGTTCGTCGATGCGGGCGAGGGCTCGCTCCGCGGCGTCCAGGTGAATGTTGCGCTTGAGCAGGCGTTGAAGCCGGACGGACCCGGTGCCGATGGCCAGGGGGAAGCGGCGAACCCCGACGCGCAGGAGGGCGTCGATCATCTCGTCCGTCAGGCCGTCTCCGCGGAATCCATTCGTGAAGCGCACGCGCAGCCCACGCATGTTGGGGGCGCTGGCGAGCAGCGCGATCGCATTTGCGATTTCCAAAGCCCGGGCGGGCTGGCCGTCAAACGCGTGGTCGGCGATCTCAAGGGTTCGAACGCCGCGGCGAGTGACCAGGTCGCGGATCTCGGCGACCACGTCACGGACGGATCGATCCCTGCCCGCCGTGCCGAAGCTCCCATGGCACGTGGGACAGTCCGGGGCGCAGGCGCGTGTGGTCAGGATCGTGGCCCGCTCGCCGGAGCCGGCTCGGCGGGGCACCTTGCGGAGGCCGAAGCGCTGGCGCCCCATCTTCTCGAGACGACCCATGCCCACGCGCTCCAAGAGTGAGGCCTCGGGGCCGCGGTAGCGATCTAGCTCCACCAGGTCCCACGCGGGGGAGGGCAGATGGATCGCAGAGGGGGCCGGGCGCTCGTGGGCGTTCTCGCCGTTCTCTTTGAGCCATGAGACACCGCGCACGCCGGTCCAGTCTTTGCGTCCCTCGAAGGCGCCCGCTAGGACACCGGGAAGGGCTCCGTCCGCTTCGCCGCGTACCACGAGGTCCGCCGCGTTCTCGCGCAGGAGAACTTCGGCGGCGCGGTGGTTTTCGTCCACGAGGGCCACGCGCAGGGCGCCCCTCGGGCCTGCGTTCTGGATGCGGGTGCCCGCATCCAGGAGGGGGCCGAGGCGATCGTCCCTGGTACGTTCCTCCAGGCCCATGACGATCGCGTCCGGCCGCATCTCCAGGGCACGGGGGACCGCCCGCGAGTTGCCACCGTCTTCTGTGGCGGCATCGAGGAGTCGCAGGCGCAAGTCGGTGCCCTGGGCGAGCTTCGTTCCGCTTCTTACCGCGGCGGCGGTGCCCATGAGGCCGAGGGGCGGAGTGGGGGTCCGGCGGGCTCTGCCCAGGCCTTTCCCACGGGGTTCGCCAGACTCGGTGCCGCTGCCTTCGCCTTCGTCGGCGCGCAGTAGGGCGACGGTGCGTCCTGGGGGAGTGCCGCTCCCGTGCGAAGTTCCATGGCCCTGCATGAGGGGAGCTTAGGAATTCGATACCCCCCAAAACCAGCGCCGTGTTTTTGGCTCCCTCGCACGGGTCACCTTGGGTTTCGGTGGCCCACTGATTTGGTCTGTCCAGGCTTGAATTGCCCAGGGGCCTTGGGTCCTGCGTGGGAGCTGTCTCTTATACACATCTCCGAGCCCACGAGACTAGGCAT
>CAJXRJ010000891.1 GCA_913058555.1 uncultured bacterium | reverse complement strand
CGGCCCGACGTGCTGCTCCTCGACGAGCCCACGAACCACCTCGACGCCTTCGTCACCGACTGGCTCGAGGACTGGTTCCTCGAGACGGGGACGCCCCTCGTCATCGTCACCCACGACCGGTACATGCTGGAGCGAGTCGTCGACCGCATCGTGGAAATTGATGCCAGCAAGCTTCACTCCTACATCGGCGGCTACAGCGATTACCTCGAAGGGCGCGCCGATCGGCTCCAGGCGGAAGGTCGCGCGGAAGCTGGTCGGCTCTCCGTGCTGCGCCGGGAGACCGCGTGGATTCGCCGCGGCCCCCCCGCCCGAACGACCAAGTCCAAGGCCCGGATCCAACGCTATGACAAGCTCGTGGGCGCCGCGCCGGAGCTGGCACCGAAGGATCTTGAGCTGATGATCCCCCCGGGCCCGCGGCTGGGCACGCGCGTGATTCACCTCAAGGGCGTCTCCAAGGCATTCGGCGAGCGCACCGTCCTCGCCCCTTTCGACCTCGAGATCACGGCGGGCATGCGCCTCGGGATCATCGGGCCCAACGGGGCCGGCAAGTCAACGCTCATGAAGATCGCCACCGGCGACCTCGCCCCGGACACCGGCAAGCGCGAGATCGGCGAGACCGTGCATTTCATGGGCATCGACCAGAACCGCAGTGCCCTCGACCTCGATGCGTCGGTCGTGGAGAACGTCGCGGGCCTCCAGGAAGTCGTGCGGGTGGGCGAGCTCTCCGTGCGAGTGGAGGGCTTCCTCGACAAGTTCGGGTTCGATGCGCGCATGCGCACCTCGAAGGTCGGCACCCTCTCCGGTGGCGAGCGCGGGCGCGTGATGCTCGCGAAGCTCCTGTTGGCGGGTGGCAATATGCTTTGCCTGGACGAGCCCACCAACGACCTGGACCTCGCCACGCTGCGGGCGCTTGAGGAGGCCTTGATGGTGTTCCCCGGCGCCGCCCTGGTGATCACCCACGACCGCTGGTTCCTCGACCGCATCGCGACCCACGTGCTCTACGTCGACGGGGCCGGGGGAACGCGCTTGCACCACGGGGACGTCTCCGAGCTGATCTCGTCCATCGCCGCCGAGCGCGACGAGGCCCGGCTCTCGGAGCAGCGTTCCAAGCGAAAGGAACCCGAGGCCCCCACAGCCGCTCCCGAACCCGCGAAGAAGCGGCTCACGCCCTGGCAGGAGAAGGAGCTGGGGGAGATCGAGGGCACCATCGCCGAGCTCGAGCAGGCGATCGAGGAGCTAGACGCCAAGCTAGGAAGCGCTGATCTCTACGCGCTGGGGTCGGATCCGAGCGCCCCCAAGGCCCTCCAGGCTGAGCGTGCGGAGAAATCCGCGGCCCTCGAGGCCAAGTACGCCCGCTGGGAAGAACTCGAAGCCATGCGCGGGTGACGCCCCCCCGGCCCCTGGAGGCCCGTCGCTTGACCCGCACCTAGGGAACTGCTTCTCTGGGCGTCCCCATGGGCCCAACGGGTATCGGGGCACCCTATGGACCCGTCGCCGCCCCTCAGGGATGGATTCCACAGGGGGGCTCCGCGGCGGAACGAGAGGTGAATTGAGCCCCGAAGGCCCGCTTTGGCGTGGCCACAGGCTCCGGCGGCCAGGGCGCTATCAGCCCCCCCATCCCATGGACCGCGCGCAGCCGGATCAATTCCCGCAGGCATTGGGGGCAAGAGAATGGGCAAAGGCCCCGACCTCAGCCTTCGGGGCCAGCCCATTTGGGGGCACAATGTCGCTCGCCCGAGCCCTTTCCGACCGTCCGACCGGGCCCCACATGATGAGACTCCCAACGAACGCGCCTTCCGCGCACGCGCAACGATCCATGCCTTCCCGCTTCTCCGCTAACGGCGCCCTCCGGGTCGCCGCCTTGGGCGCAGCCCTCTTCCTTGGGGCGGCTTGCTCCAGCTCCGAAGACGACAACGACGAGGACCCCAACGCCTTCGTCCTGCGCTCCACGGGCCTTGCCATGGCCCCCACGAGCCCCGCCCCCATCGCCGACGGCGACTTCCTGGCATTCCTCGTGAGCGAGGGCAGCCAGGGTGCCGGCGGCACCGACTTCAACGGGGACATGGACCTATTCGACGACATCGCCGTACGGGTCAACACGGTGACCCGCACCGTGAGCGTGCTGGACATCGCAGCCGAGGAGATCGCCTTCTCCCGTCGCACGATGTTCCTCATCGTTGAGGAAGCCAATGACGCTGTCGATTGGAACAACGATATGGACACCCTCGACCGGGTCCTCCTCTATGTGCCCATCAACACGACGACCGCCGTCTACTACGACGACGTCGCTGCTGGGTCTGAACTCGCCGTGATCGGCGGCACCGTGGTCTACGCCGCGGCCGCTGCCCCGACGTTGGAGTTTGAGTCCAACCTGAAGATCGCCAACGTTGCGTCGAGTGGCGCCGCCCCCGACGCGCCCATGGCCGTCCTGACGAGCACCGACCCGAACACCGACGGCATCAGCTTCAGCGTCATCGGCTCCGATGGGGACATCGTGTTCCTGACGGCCGACGAAACGGTGGACGGCGACCTCAACGAGGACCTCGACACCAACGACACGAACATCTTCGCGGTGCTCGACGCCGGCGCGGCCTCCCCCGAAGCCGTCGTGACCAAGCGCGGCCTCGCGCCCTCCAGTACTCCTACGGCCGTGCCGGTCAGCGGCGGCGGCGAGTGGCTC
>CAJXRJ010000890.1 GCA_913058555.1 uncultured bacterium | reverse complement strand
GTTTTCTTCTCCGCGAGCCCCGTTTCCACGAGGAGTCCCGCCGACAAGCGGCGCAACATCTCCGCAGCGGGCCCCGCCTGGCCCATCGAAGCCCCGCCCCCGGAGGAGGCGCCGCCGCCGTAGTCCGGATCCTCATCCACTTCCTCGACGATTTCCTCGAGAACGCGGTTTCCACGGAATCGGAACTTGGCGCCGCCCCAAGCGAAGGAGTCGCCGTCCGCGAGCTCGAGTTCCTCCACCATGGCGCCCCCGCGTCCGATGAGGGCATCGTCACCCCGCACTCGCACCGCTTTCGGCGGATTGTCCCAGACGTGAAGCTCACCCACCGCTCCGTCCACTTCCACGTCGAGTCCGCCCGTGCCAGCGGGCCCAATGCGGGTCAAACCGGTCTGAAGAGGGACGGTCCTTACACGGCCGCCGGCTTTAACTTCGAGAGTGGGTCCGCTCATGGGGAGGTGATACCCCATTCCCCCACCATTCCGCCACCCTTCGCCGGTGTGGGACAGTGGCTGCGCGGCGAATCGCGCCGAGATCGAGACGGGCCAATGACGCAGATGCCCGCCAGGCTCCACCCTTGATGTCCGCTCCAAATTCACCAGAATCCGACATCGGTGGGAATCACCGTGGCCTGCGAGTGACCAAGGATCGGCGCTAAGGTAGTCCCCGTTACGGTACGCTGGCTCAGGTCATGAAGGCTGAGCACTTCCCTTCGAATCGCTCGCCACCAGCCCGCTTCAACCCCCTCCATTCTGCGCCCTCCCCTTGAGACTCGGACTCCACCAATCGGCCCGCCTAGAGCAGCGACTCATCCAGTCGCCGCAGATGATCCAGGCGATGCAGATCCTGCAGCTTCCGCTGCTGGAGCTATCGGAGCGTATCGAGCAAGAGCTCACCGAGAACCCGTTCCTGGAAGTCGCTGAATCCGGTGCTGATGGGGACGCACCGACCTCCGACGGAAGCGCCGACGGCGCCGAGCGCAACGCCGAAGTGGTCGATCGCAGCGACGGAGCAGAGTCCATGCTCGAGCTCTTCGATCGCATCGAACGGGACCACGGGGACGGATCCCGCATGCGCGCGTCCAGCGGCGAGGATGGGGATCGTAAATACGAGGCGATGATGAACGCCCCCGAGGGCGCGATCACCTTCGCGGAGGCACTGCTCGCTCAGCTCGGCCCCATCGAACTCTCCGAGCGCGAGCGCACGGTGCTCGAGTACGTGGTTTGGTCCCTCGACGAACGAGGCTACCTCACCGAGACCCCCGCGACGCTCGCCGCCGAGCTCACCCTCGAGGTCCAGCGGACTTTGGGAAGCGCTTCGTCCACCACCGCCGCGATCCTTGACGAGGGCCCAGCGCCCGCCGTGATCGTCGATGACTCCGGCGAGCAGAGCGACCAGCCAGACCCACCAAATTCGAGCGCGGCCGGTGCGGCCATCGCTCCCGAATCCGAATCGCCGCCCGATCCCGAACACGGCGAGGCAGAATCGCAAGACCTCGACGCGGATGAGCTCGTGGTCACCGAGGACGAAGTGCGCGACGCCCTGGAGCGCCTGCGCGAAACGGCTCACCCGGGCCTCGGCGCCCTCGACCTCGCCGAATGCCTGCTGCTCCAGCTCCCCGGCGCCGGCCTTTGGAGCCCGTTCATGCGCGCGCTGGTGACGAATCACCTGGACGACATCCGGGCCAATCGCCTGCCGCAGATCGCCAAGGCCACCGGCCATGACATCGAGGACGTGAAGGCTGCGATCGAGTTGCTTCAACGCCTCGACCCCTCGCCCGGCTCCGGCTTCGGGGAAGTGACCGCCGAGGTCATCCACCCAGAGGTCATGGTGGAGTACGAAGACGGCGTCGTGAACGTCCGCCTCGACCGCGAGCGCACACCGTCCCTGCGGATGAACCCGATGTACCAGACCCAGACCTTCCGCAAGATGCTGAAGGAGGGTTCGAAGGAAGACCGTGACTGGGCAAAGAAGCGCCTCGAAGGAGCGAGCTGGTTCATCGATGCGATCCTGCAGCGCGAGTCGACGCTGAAGCGCATTTCGAGGGCCCTCTTTGAGCGCCAGAAGGGGTTTCTCGAGCGCGGCAAAGAAGCGCTCAAGCCCCTCCGCATGCAGGAGATCGCCGACGAGGTCGGCGTGCACATCTCCACGGTGTCGCGGGCTGTGGCCGGCAAGTACGCCCAGACACCAAGGGGGATCTTCTCCCTCAAGTTCTTCTTCACCGGCGGAACGACGAAGACGTCCGGCGAGGAGGCGAGTCAGATCTCGATCAAGGAACGCATCAAGAAGATCGTGGCGGCCGAGGATCACAAGAAGCCCCTTTCTGACGAGGCGATCGCCAAGGCCCTCGAAGAAGAGGACGGCATCAAGATCGCGCGGCGCACGGTCACCAAGTACCGCAAGGCCCTCGAGATCCCCTCGTCGACCCAGCGCAAGCAGTATTGATTTGAGGACCATCGCGGGGCAGCGTGCCCCCGCGAAGCCGGGGACTCCCCGGGGTGGCCTTCGAGTTCGCTGGTGCCTGCTAGTCTGTACAGGTGCCTCCCCCGCCAGATTCCCCATCCGATCCGCCGTCGGACTCTGGGCTCATCCTGAAGCTGATCGATGGTGCCATCGATCTGCCACCCGGCGAGCGCACGCAATGGCCTGTCTCTTATACACATCTGACGCTGCCGACGATATGCAGTGT
>CAJXRJ010000889.1 GCA_913058555.1 uncultured bacterium | reverse complement strand
GACTCCGCCCGTGAGCTACGAAACCTACACCCTCAAGACGAGCGAAGAGATCTTCGCCGCCGCCCGCGAGATCATCCCTGGCGGCGTCAACAGCCCCGTGCGCGCCTACAAGGCCGTGGGCGGAACGCCGCCGCACCTCGTGCGCGGCGACGGGGCCCTCGTCTGGGATGAAGACGGGAACGAGTACGTCGACCTCGTGGGCTCCTACGGCCCGCTGATCCTCGGTCACGGCCACGCTGAAGTGCGGGAGGCGCTGCACAAGGCCGTCGACTCCGGCACCACCTTCGGCGCCCCCACCCGCGGCGAGCTTGAGATGGCGCAGCTCCTTACGGAGCGTGTGAAGGGCTGCGAGGTCGTGCGCCTGGTGAACTCCGGCACCGAAGCCACGATGTCGGCTGCGCGTCTCGCGCGGGCCGCCACGGGGCGCTCGAAGATCCTCAAGTTCGAAGGCTGCTACCACGGCCACGGGGACTCGTTCCTCGTGGCGGCGGGCAGCGGTGCGTTGACCCTGGGCGCACCCGACTCCCCCGGCGTCACCAAGACGACGGCCGCCGACAGCCTCGTGGCGATCTACAACGACCTCGACTCCGTCAAGGCCGTCTTCGACGCCCACGGCCACGAGATCGCTGCGGTGTTCGTGGAGCCCGTTGCGGGCAACATGGGCACGATCCCGCCCGACGCCGGGTTCCTGGAAGGCCTGCGTGCCCACTGCGACGTGTCCGGAGCACTCCTGGTCTACGACGAGGTCATGACGGGCTTCCGCGTCGCCAAGGGCGGCTTCCAGGACCTGCATCCCACCCGCTGCGACCTGATCACCCTCGGCAAGATCATCGGCGGCGGGCTGCCGGTCGGGGCCTACGGCGGGCGCCGTGACCTCATGATGCAGGTCGCGCCAGCGGGCCCGATGTACCAGGCCGGCACCCTGTCCGGCAATCCCCTCGCGGTCGCCGCAGGGTCCAAGACCCTTGAGATCCTGGGCCGCGACGGCGTGTACGAAGCCCTGGAAGCCGCGGGGTCCGCCCTCTCGAAAGGACTGATGGAGATAGCCGCCCGCCACGGGCGGGTCCTGGCGGTAGGCCGGGTCGGATCCATGATGTGCCCCTATTTCGCCGCCGTGATGCCGCGCAACCTCAGCGACGTCACCGCCACCGACCGCGAGGGTTGGACCCGCTTCTTCAACCAGATGTTGCGCCGCGGGGTCCTCATGCCGCCGTCTCCCTACGAGGCATTCTTCCTGTCAGTCCGGCACGATGAATCGGTCCTCGGGCGCGTCCTCGAGGCCGCCGACGCCTCCTTCGCCGCGATCGCGGGCTAACCGCCAGGAATCCTGGCCGTCCGCACCCCTAAGTGCCGATCATGGAATCGTGATGACCTCCCCCACCACCGACCAAAAAGGCGCCATCCGCGCATCGTTCGAAACCGCCCGCGCCACCCTCGACGCCTTCCTCGCCGACGAGGCGAACCTGGACGCCGTGGCGGCCTTCTCAGCCCTGTGCCAGAAGACCCTCGAAGCGGGCGGAAAGCTCATGGCCTGCGGCAACGGCGGCTCCATGTGCGACGCCATGCACTTCGCCGAGGAATGGACGGGCCGCTTCCGTGGCAACCGAAGCGCCCTGCCGGCCATTGCGTTCTCCGACGCGAGCCAGCTCACCTGCATCGCCAATGACTTCGGCTACGAGGAGGTCTTCGCACGCTCGGTCGAGGCCTACGGCAAGGAGGGCGACGTGCTCGTTTGCATGAGCACCAGCGGCGGCTCGCCCAACGCCATCCGCGCCATCGAACAAGCCAAGTCCATGGGCGTTCACACCGTCGCTCTGCTGGGCAAGGGCGGCGGCAAGATGAAGGATATGGCCGATATCGCCATCGTCGTCCCTGAAGCCACCACCTCCGACCGCATCCAGGAGATCCACATCAAGATCCTCCACATCGCGATCGAGGCCGTGGAGCGCTCGCTGTTCCCTGAGAACTACTAAGGGACTTCACCCGGAATCAGCGCGGCGGCGCGGGACCCATCAGGATCCCGCGCCGCCGCGTTCTCATTTGAGCTTGGTGAGTCCCGGGAAGCCCGGCGCGTAGCGGGTCACGCGGAACACCGCGTATTCGCTGCGAGGGCCGGGGCTGCGGGCGTCGCGCCCGCCGCCGGGGCCGCCCTGCCCCCGGGGTCCACGGGGGGGGCCTTGGCCACCGGGCGGACCGCCGGGGCCCTCAGGGCCCGGAGCGCCCCTGGGAGGGCCCTCGCCGCCGGGCCTTCCGCGGCGGCCCCCCTCGCGAGCTCCGCCGCGACCTCTGTCACCGCCGGCCTCACGGCCCGGTTCGTTCGCTCCGTAGGGCTGGAGCCAGTCCCAGAGAATGCTGCCATCAGGGGCAATCTCAATCGTACGTCCATCCTCGCCCATGCACATCAGCGTCGAGCCGCTCGCAAGGCGCTGGGCACCGCAGATGTGGCCGTTGAAAAGGGACTCCTCGCCGCCGTTCCAGGACCATAGGAGCGTCGCGGGCGCCGGCCCCTTGCCCTTCGCCATCGCGAAGTGACCATCCTTCGCGGCTGGCAACTTGTACTCGTCCACGGACGAGCGATCCCCGCCAGGACGGCCGCTGCCGTTGTTGAAAAGCGTCACGCGCAGGTCCTCGGCCCCTTCGATGAAGCGCACGTCGTGCTGGTTGAAAAGCTGCCGCGGGCCTTCCGCCTGATAGCT
>CAJXRJ010000888.1 GCA_913058555.1 uncultured bacterium | reverse complement strand
ACGAGATCATGCCTAGTCTCGTGGGCTCGGAGATGTGTATAAGAGACAGGAACGGAACTCCTTGACGCCATTCGGACAGCGTTCGCCGTCCCGGGGACCTCCCCCGAGGGGCTCGCGATTCAGGTCGAGGTGGAACAAGTCGACGCGCCGGATCCCGCGGGGCTGAGTCCCGGGAAGCCGGCTTTTGGGTCGACCCGGGCGCACGTCCGCATCGGGCGGCGCCCCGAGTTACTGGGGGCGGCCCAGTCATCGCCAGGCACCCGGCAGATCGATGCCACGGTGACGGTGCGCTGGCGCATCGCGAATCGCATGCGCATGGCGGATATCGAGGTGGACATCGACAGCCAGCGGGATGCACCGGCCGCTTTTCGGGACGTGACTCTCTCCGTCCTGCAAGGCGAAGGCGTCCGTGAGGCACTGGCCCTGGGAGCCCTCGAGGCCGCGGGGCGGACGGACAAGCTGGTCCCATTCAACGAGATCTCCCTCGGCATGCATGGGTTGGCCGTCGGGGACCTGGATGGCAACGGCTTCGAGGACATCGTCGTGGGGAGGACCGGCGCCCAACCCAACCTACTGTTCATGAACTACGGGGGCACCTTCCGGGAGGAAGCCGAGGCCCGTGGGTTCAACTTTCTCGAGAGCACGGGCGGCTTCCTCATCCTCGATCTGGACGGCGACGGGGCGCGGGATATCGTCTTCGGTACCGGCGGACAGGTCGCGGTGTCTTGGAACCGCGGCGAAGGCCAGTTCGACACGCCGAAGGTGCTCTCGGCCGACGTGGGGGCACGCGTGTACTCCCTGTCTGCGGCAGACGTCGACGGGGACGGGGACTTGGATCTCTACGACACCCGATACTTCCGTGGAGGAGGCTACGGTGCCCAAGCGCCGACACCCTACGACGATGCGACCAACGGGGCGCCGAACGTCTTCTGGCGCAACCTTCTGCGGGACGGCGACGCATCCAATCCACGGGCCTTCCGTGATGACACACGGGCGGTGGGACTCGATGTCGAGAACGATCGGTTTAGCCTCTCGAGCGTCTTCGACGACTTCGACCGGGACGGGCAGCTGGATCTCTACGTCACCAACGACTTCGGTCGCAACACCCTCTACCTCTGGCGGGGCACTCGCTTTGAGTCCGCGGCGGCGAGCTTTGGTCTCATGGACAAGGCTGCGGGCATGGGCGTCAGCGTTGCCGACGTGGACCTTGACGGGCACGCCGACCTCATGGTTAGCAACATGCACTCCAGCGCCGGCATGCGGGTGACCAAGGAGCCGCAGTTCCAAGGGGGTCGATCCGCCCAGGATCGCGTGGACTTCATGCGACACTCCCGTGGCAACACGCTGTTTCGCGGGACAAGTGGAGGCAAGTTTGAGGACGTGACCGACGCCGCGGGGGCGTCCCGTGGTGGCTGGGCATGGGGCTCTCGGTTTGTCGATTGGAACCGTGACGGCCTCATGGACATCGTCGTCCCGAACGGCTTCCTGTCCGGGCGCAAGGGCCCAGACCTCCAGAGCTTCTTTTGGCGCCGGGTGGTGGGGGCCTCGCCCCTGGGCGCCGAAGATGATGGGGTGGCCACGGGGCCCGAGCTCGACCGCTACCTTGCGGCATGGGGGACCATCTCCTACCTCTCGCAATTCGAGCGTCAGCACTGGAATGCCCTCGAGCGCACGTATACCTACACCAACCGAGGCGACTTCCGTTTCGTGGACGACAGCCTGCTTTCCGGGCTTGGGTTTGCGGACGACAGTCGCGCCTTGGCAGAGATCGACTACGACCAAGATGGCCGCCTCGACCTCGTGGTGAGGAACCGAACGTCCCCGATCGTGCGCCTGCTTCAGGGCGTGGCGCCCCTCGGCCAGTGGGTTGCCTTCCGCCTCGTTCAGCCCGGGCCCAACGGGGACGCGATCGGTGCGTCCGTCCGCATCGAGGCCGGGGGCGTGCCGCGCACGCGTCGCGTTTCAGCGGGCGATGGGTTCCTGGCTGGCTCCACGCTCGAGCAACACTTTGGGCTGGGGGAAGCGGGGCCGATCACGGCGCTTCAGGTGACGTGGCCCGATGGCGTCGTTGAGTCATTTGACGTGGAGCCCGGCGAGCGTCCGCTCCCACGCGGCGCCCTTCATTCCGTACAGCCGTCGACTGTGGTTCGCCCCCGCGAGGCGGAGCGCGAAGTCCCTCGCATCGACCGCTCGAACCACCACCGCCGGCGAAGGATAGCTCGACTCGCGGATCGGAGCGACGGGCTCAGCCGAGCTCGGCGAGGACGGACGCGATCAAGGCGCCGAGCTCGGCGTCGCTCGACACCTCGTGACACGTGAGCGCCTCGTCACCGCGGCGGCGCGCGACGGCGACGACGACCGCACGCTTCGGACATCGGTCGAGGCATTGCGAACCCACCACGCGCAGCGCGCGACGCGCGCCGGCCGACTTCACGGCGCTCTTGATCGCGCTGCGGACGGCCTTCGGCCGCGGCGATCTGCCGGAGCACTCCTCGCACACCAGCACGAGCGCGTGACGGACCATCGGATCGGCGCGCGACTTGCTCACGATCCTCGTCCGTTCAGCACGCGCGTACAGAGATCGCGCACTGCGCGCTTCTTGTGGGATTGCAGCTCGTCGAGCGCGCCCAGCGCGCGCGGCGTTCCGTTGGTGAGGAGCGCCTGCGCCGCGCCGAGGCGGAGCTCTTCGTGCTCCTTC
>CAJXRJ010000887.1 GCA_913058555.1 uncultured bacterium | reverse complement strand
CCGCGAGGCCCCAGGTGAGACCCCAAGTTCCAAAGAACGCCGCGCTGCCCACGAGCCACTCCGTGTCGTGCATCAGCATCCCCAGGCGGAACCAGCCAAAGGACAGGGGCACCGGCAAGGACCACCGGATCACCTCAGCCGCCATCCAAGCTGCGGGGGCCAGGAGCGCCATCGGCCAGCGCGCGCAACGCCTCAGCAGGATCCCCGCGAAGGCCAGATGCAGGGCCGGGATGATGGACATGGGCGGGAGAATCGCCGGCATGAACTCGAGCATCCACGTGAAGACCCCGGCGAGCCCAAGGGAGTGCGCGACCCATTCGGACACGAAGGCGCGACGCCCCGGACGCCGAACCGCGTAGGCCCAGGGCCCGATCGCGAAGAACGCCAGGTGCCCAAAGCCGTCCGGTCGGAGGACGCCGGGCTGGGCTAGACCGATCAGGGCCCAGGTGCCGAGAACGGCCAGGAATCGTGGAAGGCTGCCGAGGGGCTTCAATCGGCCGGCGCCGGGCCCGAGGGCGCCGGGGGAAGAGTCGCCGGTCGGCGCCCCTCCAGATGGGTCATCAGCCATGTGCTGTTACAGACGTTTTTCTGCCTCGTTCCGGGCGTTTTTGGTCGCGGAGGCAGGGTGAGACGAACGTCTGAGCGACACTGTGGCCCCCAGACCTGAAACAGACTGTGGATCGAACGCCGCGAAGAGACCGTGAGGTTTCCCCGGGCCGTTCACAAGACTGACCGTCCCCCTGCGCATGGCGGGCAGCCTAGCAGTCCACCCGAACCAGGTGTGCTGGATCCAACGCCTCACCCCCTTGTTAGGTGCCCACTTTTGCGGGGCACCGGCGCTCGGGGTGTCTGGGGCCGAAGCCCTTCCTCCTCTCTCCCTCATCCCCGACCGTCCGTGATCGACCCTCTCTCCCTGCGAATGCTCCGATCGCCCCTGGCCAAGACCGCCCGCCTCAACGGAGGCGCAACTCCCCTGCGCGTCCTTCTCTGGGTGCTTCTTTGGGGGGGACTCCTCGGTGCGGCCGTGTCCTGCGGCCCACGGGGCGGAGACTCCAGCAAGAATTCGGACGGCGAGGGCGGCGGCAACGCCTCCTCGGCCGAGTCCCCGGACGGAGCGAAGCCGTTCGCCGGCGGCCTTGAGTCGGCCCGAGCCAGCAAGGTGCTCACCGCCCCATTGATCCAGCGCGAGATGGTCCGCGCGATCTCCACGACGGTCAACGCGGCCTCGGAGCGCGAGATCCAGGTCTTCCCACGGACCAACGGCATCGTGACCGATGTCCTGGTGGAAGAGGGCGACCGCGTCGAGAAGGACGCGCCGCTGATGCTACTGGACCCACGCGAGCTGGAAGCGGCCCTCGCGGAGGCTCAGATCGCCCTGCGCGAAGCCAAGGACGGCCTCGCGACCCTCAGCCTCGCCATCACCGAAGCCGACGCGCAGATCGGTCGAGCGGAGCTCACCTACGATCAGTCCGTGCGCGAGCTCGAACGAAAGGAGGGCGCCGGGGAGGGCATCCTCTCCCGGAACGAGCTCGACGTCCTGCGACTGACCGTGCTCACGAACAAGGCGGACCTTGCGGCCCAAAAGATCGCCAAGCAGCGCGCCGAGACCGCATTGACGAGCCAGGACATCGCGATCGAGAAGGCCGAGCTCAGCATCACCCGCGCGGAGCTGAACCGGTCCTATGCCACGGTCACCGCCCCCTTCGGTGGCGTGATCTCCCAGCGCACCGTCCGTGAGGGCGATCTGGTCTCGGGCACGACCACCGCTTTCACCCTGACGGACCCGGATAACGTCCGCGCCGTGGTCTCCCGCCCCCAGCGCGAACTGCGGTTCTTCCGCGCCGCCGAAATGCGTGCCGCCAAGGCCAGCGAGGGCGGAGGCGGCAGCGGCCTCGACATCGAGATCTCCCCCGAGGCCCTGCCCGGCTTCAGCTACACGGGCAAGATCCTCTTCGTCAGCCCCACCATCGACGCCGCCTCGGGCCAGTTCCGCGTCACGCTGGGCGTCAACCAACCCGAGGAGGGGGACGACCGTCCCCCCGTCCTCCCCGGCATGCTGCTGCGCGTGCGCATCGTCACCGAACGCCACACAGAGGCGCTCGTCGTGCCCAAGCGCGCACTCCTGCGGGAAGGCGAGAGCTACTTCGTCTTCGTGGCTAACGACAAGGTGGCGGAGAAGGTCCGTGTGACCGAGGGCTTCGCCGACGACGACTTCGTCGAGGTGATCCCCGCCGATGCCGGCGCGCTGACCGAAGGTGCTGACGTCATCGTCGTGGGCAACCGCGACCTTGAGGATGGCGACGCCGTCGATGCCTCCGTGTGGCCCGCGGCCCAAAGCAAAGAGACGGTGGAAGAAGGCGCGGAAGAGGACACAGACGAGAGCTCAGAAGAGAGCACGGAAGAGAACGCAGAGGAAGCGGACGACGAGGCATCGACCGAGGACGCAAAGGATGCCTGAGCTTCCTCCGGATGAGTACGAGCCCGATGAGTACGAGCCCAACGAGCACGAGGACGACTTCGGGCCCTTTGACGCCGATGACGAAACGACCCCTTCGGAGGACGAAGATGGCACCGGCGATGTCGTCGTTCCCGCGAGCGACTGGGATCGCGAGGAGTGGCACGAGGACGAAGAAGGAGAGGACGACTGGGAAGAAGACGGCCTACGCCCCTCCGAGGCTGTCTCTTATACACATCTGACGCTG
>CAJXRJ010000886.1 GCA_913058555.1 uncultured bacterium | reverse complement strand
CGAGATCATGCCTAGTCTCGTGGGCTCGGAGATGTGTATAAGAGACAGCCGCTACTCCAAGACCCAGCGCAAGGACGTTTCCAAAGCCTGCGCCCCTAAGACCCATGAATTCAGGCTCTGCACTCCTCATCTCCTCGGTAGCCGTCGGCTTCGGCGCCGTCTCGGGATACTTCGCCCTCTCGAAATCGAACTCCGCCGCCGCCGCGGCTCCGATCGAAAGCGCCCCCAGCCCAAGCAACGACGCGGCCCTCCTCGCCGCCATCGACAAGCTGCAAGGGGAAGTCAGCTCGATGAAGGAGCAAATGAAGCTCGAGAGCGTCGTCTCCGACCGCGCGCCGGCCTCGATCTCCGACGATGCGATCGCCAAAGCTGTGGCCGCGTACTTCGAGTCGGGCAAAGGGGCCGCGGAGGCCCCCGCCGTGGATATCGAGGCGCCCCTGGGCACCGCGGCGGAGATCGCCGAGATGCTCGACTCCGCGAACCAAGTGGAGGCCATGGGCCTTTGGAAGCGGCTTGTGGAAGAGGGGCTCGACGACGAGGTCCTGGCCCACTACAAGGCCCTGGCAGAGGCTGACCCGAACAACCCGGAGGCGCAACTGGCGCTCGGGCAGGCCTACCTCGGCCGTACCCAGGAGGCCGCCGGGCCCATGGCGGGGTTCTACGCCACCCTGGCGGACAAGGCCCTTGACCAGGCCCTCGTGGCGGATCCCGAACACTGGGAAGCGCGCTTCACCAAGGCGACGGCGCTCAGCTTCTGGCCGCCGAACCTGGGCAAGCAGCCCGAGGCCATCCGCGAGTTCGAGCAGCTGATCACCCAGCAGTCCGGATTGGCGCCGAACCCCAGCCACGCCCAGAGCCACTTCACGCTCGGGAACCTCTACCAGCAAAACGGTCAGATGGAAAAGGCCCTCGAAGTTTGGCGCAACGGCCTGGCGCTGTTCCCGGACAACGCCCAGCTCGCAGAGCAGATCCGCCTCGTCCAAGGGGACTGATTCAGCCGAAGTAGGCGCGTCACGTTCCAGCCCGGAAGGCTAGCCTCAGGCCATGGAAGCAAGTGACGCGCCCGCATGGATTCGGATGATCCCCGAAGCGGAATGGGGTGACGCCAGCGATGGGCAACTCGCCCCGCTCCTCGCCCCGTCGAAGGACCCCGATACGGGCGACGTCGACAACATCCTCGGGGTTCATTCCCTCCACCCCGCCGGGCTTGCGGCCCACCTCGCCGTCTACCGTGCCGCGATGGCGGGGACCCCGGGACTGCGTAAGGTCGACCGAGAACTCGTGGCCCTCGTGGTCAGCCAAACCAACGGCTGCCACTACTGAGTCGCCCACCACCGCCGCGGTCTGCGGCGCCTCCTGAAGGACGACGACCTGGCAGACGCCATCGAGGCCGACTGGCAAACGGCCCCCATCGACGGTCGCCGGGTTGCCATCCTTCGTTACGCCGTCAAACTCACGGTCGAGCCGAGCCAGATGGTGAAGGGCGACGTGCAATCACTCCGGGCGGAAGGCCTAACGGACAAGGACATCCTGGGCCTCTGCGAGTGCGTCGCCTACTACGCCTACGTCAACCGCATCGCCGACGGGCTCGGAGTGCAGCTTGAAGCGGACTCTGGGCCGTGAACACGTAGAAGCACGGCGTACCCGGTGCTCAGCCGCCGAGCCCAGAGCGCTAGCGAAGCGAGGAGATCCGGCGGGCGATGTCCTCCCGGATCATCGGCGCCATGGATTGGCCCCGGGCCAGCGCGCCCTCGTAGGCCGAGCGGGCCTCAAGGGGCTTCCCCAGGCTCTGGTAGAGCTGCCCAAGCACATAGAGCGGCTCCGCGTTCATCGGCTCATCACGCGCCTGGCTTTGGAACGCGGCGATGGCCTCGGGATAGCGGCGAACTTGCACGAGGGCGGCGCCGTAAACGAAACGCAGCTTGCTGTTCGCTGGGGTGATTCGAAGGAGCTCTTCGGCCTCGCGGAGCACTGCGGGCGCCTCCTCCAGCTTCAAACGCAGCTGCAGTCGAAGGGGAACGATGTCAGCCGAGGCGAAGGCGCTCTGCCCCTTGGACGCCCCATCCAGGATGGCGATCGCCCGACGCGGATCTGCCCCGGCCTGGTCCAAGGCGCTCGCCAGCTGGAAGCACACCTGGGGATGGGATGGGCTGAGCCGATGGGCCTCTTCCAGATGGGCGAGGGCGGCGAGGGTATTGCCCCGGCGCAGTTCTGCTTGCCCAAGATCCATCAGCCCCGCTGCATCCGTGCGAATGACACTCGCCGGCGTGATCCAATGGGACGCCGCGCCGATCGCCAGGGCCCCGCCGAGGGTGAGCAAGACCTGTCGCCCTTGCCCCGCCCGCGCGGCACGCACCGCGGTCACCAGACCGTATGCCCCGCCCACCGCCATGACGGGGATTAAAGGGGTCCGGAAGCGTGCATTCACAAAGAACAGCACGATGGTCGAGCCATAGACGATCAGGTACAGAAGCAACGTCTTCGCGCTCCTCGACGCCCCCCCGGTCCGCGTCCTCGTGGCGATGAAGAATCCCATGGCGCCCAAGCCGAGCAAGACGTCCCACCGCGCGGGACTCCACCGGAGGGCGGGGAGGGTCCGAAAGGCGGTGAATTCGATGTCCTGGTTGTTGGCGATTTCCTCCGCACCCAGGAGCAGTCGCCCCTTGTGGAGCTGTCTCTTATACACATCTCCGAGCCCACGAGACTAGGCAT
>CAJXRJ010000885.1 GCA_913058555.1 uncultured bacterium | reverse complement strand
GCTCGACGGGCGCCTACAACGTTCAGAAGGCGGCCTGGGGTCGCCCTAGAGGCTGAGATTCGTGCAGCAACGCCGCGCGAGATCGACGTCGCGCTGAGCTCCGAGGATCAACTATCGGCCGACCGTGCCAACAACGTCGCCCGCCTGCCAGGTACGGCTTCCAACATCCTTGATTCAGCAAGGGTAACGCTCGGCGCGGGAGCGTCCTTGGCCGGCATGCAGTCTCTGATGTCCATGGCGAACGGTCCGGGCCGGGCTCCAGCCGTAACCCCTGGCATCTGCACCGTCATCAGTCTCTCCCGTCCGGGTGACACTGAATGCAGTTCATGCTGTTCCAGACGTAGCCGCTCACGTCGCTGTGCTGATCGTCTGATTCGGATTGACGATGCTCGTGA
Source organism: uncultured bacterium (assembly GCA_913058555.1). GTDB lineage: Bacteria > Planctomycetota > UBA1135 > UBA1135 > Saltatorellus. Next base: position 2,317 of record CAJXRJ010000885.1, on the reverse strand, counting down.
CAGTGGGTGCAACTCGCCATGAGGAAGTTGTTCGGCATCGTGTGGCAATCGATGCAGTCCATTCCACCATGATCCCCGCCAACGATCTGGAATCGGTGATTGAAGGTCGCGCCGAACCAGCTCGACGTGCTGTGGCAGGCCGCACAGTCCAGGGGGAAGCCCGCGGTAATGTGGTTCGGGTCGGTGGCGCCCTGGTAGTCGGCGAGGTGGCACGCGGCACAGTCGCGCGGCGTTCCGGAGAAGACTCCCCCCATGTGACATTCGCTGCAATCCGTGGAAGCGTGCGCCCCGGTCAGGGGGAACGTCGCGTGATTGAATGCTGCGCCGCTCCACGCCGTGGCGATGTGACACCGAGCGCAGTCCATGACCCAACCGTTGGATGCGTGGTTCGGATCCGTTGCCCGGGCCAGGTCCGCGCGATGACAGGAGATGCACTCCACGTCGAGGGGCTGAAGAACGCCCGCTTCGATGCCCTCGTGACAGCGCCGGCACGACGTCGCGGCATGGGCTCCTACGAGAGGGAATCGCGTCCGAGCGTGGCTGGCGATGGCCTCCACCACCGTCCATGACTGCTGATCATGGCAGGTATCGCAGCCCTGCCCCTGCATGCCCTCGTGCACGTCTTCGTGGCATCCAGCGCAGCCGCGCGCTGCGAAATCCGCGACCGGTCCGCGGTCGTTGTGGCACCGAAGGCACTCTGCGGCGGCGTGCGCTCCTTCCAGGTCCACGCCGGTCTCCACCTGGTGGTCGTACACGAAGTCCTCGCGCAGCGTATGCCAGTCGTTGCCGGTGTGGCAGAGGTCGCAGGACGTGGGGAACGTCTCGTGGGGAACCACCGGACCGCGATCCGCCCACCACCCCTCTTGGGTGATCTGCTTGACGGTTCCGCCAACGCATGCGAAGAGGCCCAGCGCCAGCAGCGCCACGAGGAGCGGGTTTGTCCGTGAGATCAGGCCTTTCATCAGAATCTCCTCTGTAGCAAGAACGCCAGGGAATGGGCGTCCTGTTCGTCGCCGAATCGATAGGTGGTCGTCAGCGACAGGAACCAATCTCTGCCGATCGTGCCATCCCATCCAAGGTTGAGCGCGCTCTGGATCAACTCGTCCTGCTCGCCGCTGAATCCGATCTGGGAATAGAGCCCCAGATCTAGGTTGGTGCGCCAGCGTCCACCCGCAACGGGCCCCCCCGTTCCAGCGCGAAGTCCCAGCACGTCGGTGAAACGCCCTTCGGAGAGGAAGCCTGCCACATCGACCCGATCCAGTTTGCTCGAACGGAGCTGCCGTTCCCAACCGATCTCGCCGCCTCCACCGCCCGACTCCTGGTCATTCCAGCGGTCGACGCGAACCCGGAGCCGCTGCGTGTCACCAAGTCGCGTCCAACCCGAGAGCGTGACGCGCCGATTCTCGCCGCTGGCCAGAGTCTCGAGGGGGAGTTGCTGCAACCCACCTCGGAGTAGCTCCGGGTAACGCACGATGCTCGCCGACAACGAAACACCAGCCCTGTGGCCCAGTCGACGCGTGACGCTGGCCAGCAGCTGCGTGAGCTCCGTGGAGGAGTCCTTGGCGACGTCGCCCGATCCGTAGAAGTCGAGCCACCCGGTGGCGTAGGCACTCCACGGTCCATCCGGAGTCCATCGCAGGCGCGCCAGCAGGAGATCCCGGTCCGACTCTCCTTCGTGCCAGGTCTTCTGGAGCGCACCTCCGACCTCGAAGCGCTCATCGGCGTCGAGCAAGACCGTGGCCCAGGACGAAATCTGGAGGGTGTCCCCCGTCGTTCGCTCGCGGTCCTGTGACGGCAAGTATCCAAAGCTCGCGCCATATCGATGCCCTGCTGTCGAGCGCCAGGAGGCCTCCGCCCCGTCGAGGAGTCCCAGCTCGGGGAACTGACTCGGCAGGAAGCGACCGAAGGCCATGTAGCATGGCTCCTCTCGGCTCCCCCCATGGGAGTAGAAAAGCCGATCGAGGCGTCCGAGGGACTCGGACTCTCCCTGTCCATCGGACACGTCCGTGCTGCGAGCGTTGAACTCCCCGTCGAAGTGAACTGTCCCGCCCTTGCCAAAGAGGTTGGTTCCGCGCGCGTCGAATCCGATGCGAGTGAACGTGTCCTCCCGGTCCGTGTCCTGGCGATCGCGGATGAAGTCACCGGTGAGGTAGGTGCGACCCGACCACTTCGAATCCCGCTCCGCGCGGCTACGGGGCCGGGCTGTCGACAGCAGGGGGGTGTCCTCGTCCCAGCCGCGCTCCTTCGAATCCCATCGAATCGGCGGCCTGTCTCTTATACACATCTGACGCTGCCGACGATATGCAGTGTGTAGATC
>CAJXRJ010000884.1 GCA_913058555.1 uncultured bacterium | reverse complement strand
GTCCAGTTGGGGGGGCTGTCACGGGGAGGGAAGGGAAGCTCGCTTTGAAGAACGGAAAAGGCTTTCCGTATCGAAGATTTCAGCCGATCGAGCGTATCACTCCGACTCGCGGCCTGTCGAACCCTACGTGCCCCCTTCCGGTGCCAGCACGCTCCCGCTTACTGAGCCACTCAATGAGCCGCCCAAGATCCATGATGCAACCTGCCCCAGCAAGAGCCGGCCGAATGGCCGCTCTGACGACGACTCTCCTCGCCCCCGCCCTTTGCACCACCGCCCTCGCTGCCACGCCTGTAGCGACGGCCCCTGCCCAAGACATGAGCCAGCTCCTGGGTCGGGTGGTCGAGGATGCGATCCCCTTCATGTCCTTCGCCCTCGGCGATGCTGCCGAGTGGGTCAACCACCCCAAGGACGCGGGGCTCAAGCGCGCCTTCACCCTGCTTGACGACCGGCTCGCCGAGCTCCCGCAGGAGATGAATGGGAACATGCCGCCACCGCTTCAGATGGCCCTCAGCCCCGAGGCGATCCCGACCTGGCTGCATTTCCTGCGCTCTCCGAAGTCCTTCAGCATCGGGGGCTCGACCGAGCTCCAGAGCCAGGACGGTGAAGGCCTCGTGATGGGCTTCGCCCTGCATGAGCCCAGCGAAGAAGCCGCTGCCGCCTATGAAGCAGAGCTCATGGGCCTGCTCGCCCAGATGGGCGCCGAAATGCCCCCCGGCATCATCCAGCGCGAAGGCAGCTCCCTGGTCGTGAAGGCTGGCATGCAGCCCGCGGCCATCGGCAGCACCAAAGCCGCCGCATTGCTTGAGGGCGGCTCGATGGTCGAAGAGGTCACGATCAACGTGGGTGGCTTCATCCAGCACCTCGAGCGACAGTTTCAGATCGGTTACGCCCCGCCCGAAGCCGCCATGGTCCTTGAGCTCCTTCGCCGCTTTGGGTTGGACCAGATGACCATGGACATGGCGGTCAAGACCGATGGCACGCACATGCACACCGCCTCCGTGATGAGCGGCATTGGCGGTCGCATGATCGAGGCGGGCATCCTCAAGGCAGACGGGCTGATGGCCTCCCATCTCGCCCCGATCCCTGCGGACGCGCACTTCGCCTCGGTCCAACGCCTCGACATGGGCGCTCTCTTTGAAGGGCTCAACTCCCTCGCCTCAGGGATCATGGCCGAGCAAGGCATGGGCGACGACGCCGACCTCGGCGAGATGGTCAAGAGCATGGTCGGCATCGACCTGCGCGAGGGACTCTTCGGAGCCTTCGGCGACACGTTCGGCTTCTACTCTTCCGACACCACCGGCGGTGGTGGCATGACCTCGATGGTGATGTTCGCGTCGATCGAAGACGTCGACGCCCTGACCGACACCAAAGAGCAGATCGAGATGCTGCTCAACTCCGTGGCTGCCGGCGAAACGAATGGCTACGTGAGCTTCCGTACCTGGATGGACGGAGAGGTCGAGTACACGACGCTCATGTTCCCGGGCCTCCCGGTCCCGCTCGAAATCACCTTCGCCATGTCGGACAGGTGGGCCGTCTTCGGTGCGACGCCCCAGGCCGCCCTCGGGGCCATGCGCCACATCACGAGCGGCGGCAAGAGCATCTCGAGCCACCCGGACCTGGCTCCCCTCCTCGGCCAAAGCAGCCGCACGGCTGTCAGCTACATGGACACCGCGTACTACGCGCGCATGGGCTACGGGCCGACGACGATGATGATGTCTGCCGTCAGCAACGCCGTGCGCTCGCCGATGGATGCCACCCGTGATGCGGGCCCGATGATGCCCACGTACTCGGACTTTGCCGAGGGCATCATGCCCCAGATCGGCTACACCGAGGTGCGCGATGGAGACCTGATCACCATCGCCTCCGGCGACGGATCCACCGTGGTCGGCATCGCCGCCGCCATGGGCATTCTGCAAGAGTTCGCGCCACTCATCATGATCCCGGTCATGGCTGCCGGCGCCGAAGAGATGGGCCGTGAATTCGGCTTCCGCTTTTGATCGAAGTCGAGCGGCCGGATTCCGGCCCCGTTCGACGGGTGATTGACGGGTAGACTGACCCCGTGATCCGACGCGGCACGCTCCTCCCCCTTGGGCTCCTGGCCCTCTGGGTAGGGGCGTGCCGCGATTCTATGGAGACTCCGGGTGCGGCCCCGCCGGATGATCACGCGGTCGTCCCCTCGGTCGTCCCCTCGGGCGCCACTGAGGCGACGCCAAGGCTCCCGGAGCTTCTGGCCCTCGGGTACTCCGGCTGGGACGAGACGGAGGATGACGACGGCCCGGCGCCAGCATCGGGGGTCATTCAATTCGACCCCGCCCGGGCCCAGGACTGGATCCGTGTCTGGGCTGACGACGGCTCCACCCTCCACCGGATCTTGCCTTCGGGGGAGAGGCTCCCTTCAATCGAAGTCCCTGGCCGCAGCCAGGTCGAGTTCGCGCGAGTGCTCGAGGGCGGGCGGCTGCTCTGCCTTTCCGTCGACGAGGGAATCACGCTCCTGGAGCCCGGGGGCGAGCTCGTTTTCCAGGTGGATCTCGCCGCCCACCATGATGCCGTGGTCGTGCCCGACGGATCCAAAGCGGGCGATCGGACCTTCGCCGTCTTGGTCCACCGCGAGCGTAGCTACCGAGGACGGAGCGTGCGCTTTGATGGCATCGCCCTCGTGTCGGAGGCCACGGGTCTCGTCATCTGTCTCTCATACACATCTCCGAGCCCACGAGACTAGGCA
>CAJXRJ010000883.1 GCA_913058555.1 uncultured bacterium | reverse complement strand
GCTCGGAGATGTGTATAAGAGACAGGAAGAAACCGGGTCAACGGCGAATCGGCCGCCCTCGTCCGTGAGGACAAGGGCGGCCGACCCGTTGGAGTTGCCGAGATCGACCGTCAGAATCGACGTGGCGCCCAATCAGTCTTCCGGGCTGTGGTAGACCTCTTCGACTTCACGGCCGTTGCGGAGGATACGCACGTTCCAGACGCTGGTGTTATCCGAGTTCTGGCGCACGTACTGGATCGCTTGCTGCTCGCTCGTGACCGAGTTGCCGTTGATCGAGATCACAACGTCCTCGGCCTGTACGCCGTGCCTCGCGGCGATGGAGCCAGCCTTGACCTCGCGTACCTTGAGGCCGGCGCGCTTGCCGTCCTTCATGTACGTCTCGAGCTTCACGTCCTCGCTGAGGATGCGCTGGTAGTCGGTGTTGAAGACGTCGGCGTCGTCGGTGCCGATGCGGTACCCGCTCTTATCCCTCACGGTGACCTTGGGCAGCTCGTTCGTCCCGGCGACTCGCGGGCCGCCGGAGAAGTTCCGGAGCGACGGCCTCACGACGCCGTCTTCGTCCGTCTCCACGATGAAGTCCTCGCCCTTGTCGAGGGTCGACGGCTCGATGGTTTCCTTTTCGCGCTCCGCGTCGTCGAAAGAGAAGACGACTTCGTTGCGACGGATGGTAAAGACGGCGACGTTCTCGTTGGGCTTCGGGAGGGTATCGCCGACGCCGAAGAACTGGTCCCGGGTCTCCTTGGGCTGGTCGTTGAACCGAAGAACGCAGCGCGAGGACTCGGGCTTCGAGTCGGAGGCCATGACCATCACGACGCTGAGGATGTCGGAGACGGGCACGACCTTGACAACGTCGGGCCCCTTCTCACCATCATCGATCACGATGACCTCTTTCGGCGGCGCCCCCGTCCAGTCGAATTCGGTGATCGCCGGCTTGACCTGATCGTCATAGTTCAGGCCGACGCGTTTCGTGACCGGCTGGGCGGGCACGGCGAGCACCGACTTCGTGCGCTCGTTGTCGATGTAGCTAACGTTCTTCTCTACCTCGAGGAAGAGATAGATCTTGTAGCCAATGCCTGCGAGCAGGCCGAGGGACGAAAGATACGAGATGGTCTTGAGGGTTCCGACATTCATGGCTGATCGAGAGGTTAGCAAGCGGACTGGCGATCAGAGGAACGCCATACGGAGCCCTTTCTTCCCGGCTTCCCGGTCGATATCCCCCACCCGGGGAGATTCCGAGGGGGATTCCAGGCATGGCAGCGCCCCCCAGGAGCCCTCAGAGGCCCCTAAAGGGGGCTCCTCGAAGGCCCCTGGGGGGCGTGTAGTTGCGACGATCAGGCGTCAGTAGGCTCCATTCTCCCCTGGCCCGGTGCCCCGCAAACGCAGGCTGGAACCGCTGGGGCCTGCCGGAGGGGCCTGACCAGGCATGGGCGGCTGGCCGGCGGCCCCGCCCCCGGAGTCCTGGGCCTCCTGGTCGGATCGACGCCGGCGCGGGGTCTCCCCTGCGGGCGTGTCCACCTGTGCGTTCGCCTTGGCCTGGGCACGGGTGCCGCCTTGGATACCGCGCATCATCATGATCAGCTCGTCCGGGCGATCCGAGGTCTGGAGGGCATCGTTGATCTCCACCATTCCGGACTGCACGAGGTCGAGGAGACGATCGTTGAAGGCCACAAGGCCTGGCTCCATGCCCCCCTCGATGACGCGGCCGAGTTCCGTCGTCTTGCCCTCCTCGAGGAGCTCACGCACCTGGGGCGTGCACTGCATCAGCTCGTAGGCCGGGACCTGCCCCCCACCCTTGCGCGGCACAAGCCGCATGGACAGGACCCCCGCAAGGGTGTCGGCCATGCGCTGGCGAATCTGTACGTGGCGCTCGGCCGGGAAGAACCCGAGGATCCGGTCGACTGTCTGAGCCGCGTTGACCGTGTGCATCGTCGACATCACGAGGTGACCGGTCTCGATGGCCTCGAGGGCCGCTAGCACCGTTTCCGCGTCGCGCATCTCTCCGATGAAGATGACATCGGGGCTTTGGCGCAGGGCGTGCTTGAGGCCCTGCTTGAACGAGGTCGTGTCGGTACCGACTTCCCGTTGGCTGATCACGCAGTATCGCTCTTTGAAGAGCAGCTCCACCGGGTCCTCGAGGGTCACCACGTGGCGCTCGACGTTGCGGTTCATGAACTCGATCATGGCCGACAGGGTCGTCGACTTCCCGGATCCCGCGACGCCGGTGACAAGCACGAGGCCGCGCTTGCGCAGGGCCAGATCTTTCAGCTCCTGGGCGGGCAGGTTGAGATCGTCGAGGCTCGGCGCGTTCTCGTTGATGCGCCGGATCACGATCGCGGGCTCGCCCATCTGCTTGTAGGCGTTGATCCTGAATCGGCCGAGGCCATCGAGGTCCAGGGCCGCATCGGCGGCGCCGGTCTCTTCGAAGATCTGCATGCGCCGCTCACCGAGGATGCCGTGGAGCACCTCGAGCATGGGACCCGGACCGGGTACCTCGCCGGGGAGGAAGCTGATGCGCCCATCCAGGCGCTGGGACGGGCGGCCGCCGCTGCGCAGGATCAGGTCACTGGCCTGGGCCTCCACCATTTGAGCAAGCCATCCCTGGACGAGGTGGCGCGGGCTCACGTTGGACGGGCCGCTCGGCGCTTCGCCCTCGATCTCCACGGTCACGCGGGGCTTCTTGCGCGCCTGTCTCTTATACACATCTCCGAGCCCACGAGACTAGGCATGAT